>CP064958.1:600000-808221 GCA_016699085.1 Candidatus Nomurabacteria bacterium
ATTTCGGAAAAAAATATCCGCAATTAGGTCCCATTTTTTCTTAGGATCTCTAAAACTTCCCTTATACGCTACAACTAGGTCTTTGGGATAATTGCGCAAAACATCAAAATGAATTCCTCTGGCAGGCACAAGTTGGAGTCCGTCAAGCTTTGCATCTTTTCGTATTACTTCGATTTGTTGAATTTTTCTTGGCCAAAGTGTCAAAGTCGATATGTAGATTTTTGGAATGTACATTTTTACCTCCTGTTTTTTTCAATTTACATTGTATTTTAAATTTTGTCAATCAATTGTATATTTTATTTTGTTATTTTTGATTATAGTTAGCTTATCCTTTCGACTTAATTTTTTTAATTCAGCTTCTCGATGGCGAGCTTCATTGTATGTCGCAAAGACTTCCTTGTATTGTAATGTGACAGGCCGTCTAATCTTTGTATAATGAGCACCAGATTTCAAATTATTATGGGCATACAGCCTCTTGGTAAGATTATTCGTTGACCCTATATAGAAAGTAGCATCACTGCATTTTAAAATGTAGGTGAAGTATGCTTGGTGTGCAGTTTTCATTTTATTTTCCGCTTATTGTGAGACTTTCAACCATTTTCTTGAGATCATCTCCAAATGCTCTAACAGGAACTGCCGTTATGCCTTTATTTATATACTGTTCCATATCACCACTGAAGTTATTTTCCAATTCTTCAAGCTCTGGTGAGTCAAAATAGGGAATAAAACTCATGTATGCTTGAAGTACAGTAAGACCAGTGGATTGGTTTTTCGGGATGAAAAATGTGTATTGTGTTCGAGATTCGGTATTGAGTCTGCTAGCTTCGGGATTATGTATTCCTGATAGTCCAGATGGAGTTGTTATAGAAAAAAGTCTGAAAGATGAAAGTATTTCTGGGGCCACTTCTCCTGTGGCAATTTTCAAAAGAAAATCATCTCCACAATCATTTTTGTTTTGTGGTTCAAGCTCATACATTCTAATGCCACTGCGGATAAAACTCTCTGAATTTTCAAGTTGTACATCTGGAAATACATATTCAAAGTCAAAGACATTCAAGGTGTCAGCTGTACGATAAGTGTCTTCCTCAGGACAATTTTTGTTACCCTCATTGAGACTAATAGAGCCCCAGCTTTTAGGAAAAATAAATTCTAATCCGTACTCTGAAATTTTATATGTTACATATTCTTGTGATTCTGAAATATGTGTCGCATCAGGCTTGTTGATTGTTTCGTTTTTAATCGAAACAATCAATGCGATACCAACTAATGCAATGATGCCAAGAGCAATAAGATGCGATCTATTCATATGAATAGTATAGCAAATAGATTAATCTTTTTATCTTGATTCGCTTAACAGTTTATTGTGTCGCAATACATTGTGATTCGGCCAAATCTTTTTTAATTAGAGTAGTCAAATCTAGGCTTACTTTCGTATGTATTATTGCGTCAAAACCATCAGATATATAGCTACTTGCTTCGGGACAATTTTCTGGAGTTACTGGAAGAGTTGTTGGATTCCAGTAGGTAAGCACATCTGCCTCTGCTACAACTGGTTTTTTATATAAATCCTCGTACACTTTTTTACGAGAATTTAAGTCATATATTTTTAAACCTCGATCAGGGCCAGTGCCGCTATCTAATACAAGGAAATTATTAGTGAAAAGCATAAAATATTCGGCATACTCATTCTTCACTTCAAAGTCATTTGTGCCTACTGTATATGAACATTCAAATTTCTCATTTTCATCTGTCTTAAACTTTACTAAAATATCTGAACCAGCGTCAAGATTTGAATTTTTTTGAATAGCAAAATATTTTGAATTCTCAAAACATTTATTTAAATTAGGTGTATTAGTAGTAGCAAGTTGTGCAGGTTGAATATTATTTTTGTCGTATATATATATTCCGTAACAAATCGCTAAAATTGTTACAATTATTATTGAAATAATGAGGCCTTTTTGTTTGTTCATGCGTATGAGTAATTAATAATAAACTAAACTTAGTAAACTCAACAAGCAAATGACGCTTCGCTTGACTTGCTGGGGGACAGGGATTCGGTCACAGGTATTTTTCTACTGAAAAATCTCGCGACCCTGCCTCGCACCGTCGTGCTCCGGCTTTCGAATCCCAACCCGCCCCATCGATGCAAATTTGCAATAGAAGTATCTATACAAATTTCCATTGCTGGGGGACAGGGATTCGAACCCCGATTAAAGGCTTCAAAGGCCTCTGTCCTACCATTAGACGATCCCCCAATGTATGTATCTTCGGGCCAATAGAGTGGTAGTAGGCAGAAGATTTGCTTGACGAATTGAGAATACACTATTTTTCTTTCTCTTACAATAAATAGATGTATCTCTAAGGTTGCATTGCCTTTGCATATAGTGATTTTCCCCAGAAAATCTTACGTTTTACATGGTATACTTAAGGAACTATATCTATGCATTTTCTTCAACACTTTTTTAAAAGACGCAAAGAGTCTGAACAGGCCCATCTTGATGATATTTTTTTTGATGAAAAGAATACAGTTTTGTCTTTAAAAGAGAAAGTTTGGACGATTACCCTAAGCTACAATCGAATCAAGTCATTTTTACGGCAGCATGAATGGCCACTTTTTTATATTACAATCACGATTGTTGTCTTTGTTATTCTCGGTAGTTCCATGAGGAGTCAAGCCTCTGTTGCGCAGTTATATGCTACTTCATGTCTTGGAGGCTGGCAGAATACTAAAAATGCAGAAAATGCACCCGATGTTGCCGATAGAAATAATCTTTCACTTTTCTCAAAAGCAAACTCTGCATTCCTCGATAGTGCGAGTGGACAAATGTACTGTGGAGGATTTATCGGTGAATTTCCTGAAGCATCAATTCCAAATCAAATTAATGTTAAGTTTTCCTTATCAGTAGATACAGGCGATGTCCTTCATACAATAAATGAAGTTCCACAAAATGTTTCGCCGATTGACGCCTCACTAAATGGAACTGGCGACACTATACAAATACTTGAAGATATTAGTACAACAAATACAGAAGATACAAATGTCCCAAGTGATGTTGAGATTGTGCCAGAACCTCAGGCGATTGAAGAGCCTGCTGCACCAAGTGAAGAAGTCCCTGTCGTGCCACCATCTCCAGAACTCGGTGCATTTCTTTTTAGAAATCTTTTTGCTAGGGCTCTTGCAGAAGATACTGTGCCTGAGTCTGTAGTACCATCTGAGCCACCTGTTTCAGATGTTATTCCAGAAACCAACAATGAATCTTTAGTAGAGGTAATACCTATTGAAACGCCATCAGATGTCGAGCCAGTGCCTGAAGTGTCAAATAGTGAGGAACAAGTTCTTGAGGTGTCCAATACTGAACAGATAATAGATGCGACTATAACCGCAGAAGAAGTAAGCAAAGCGGGAGACATATCATCTTCTGGATCATCTGCTGCAACATCTAACGTGCAGGAGTCAGTACTGAAAGTTGCGTACACCTTAAATGGTGTAGATTGGAAACCGCTTGGTTTTATTACTTGGAATACTTGGAAAGATGCTAGCTTCTCAATTCCATTGTCAGAAGCAAGCACATGGGGCGATATTGCAAAAATCCAAATAAGCATCGAGAGTGTTCCGAGTATTGATGAGCCACCAATTATCTATGTGGATAGTGTCTACATTGAAGTCGGGTATGATGAAATCAATGAATCAGATAATCATCCAGTCATTAAAATTATTGATCGATCCCTCAACCCGATTTCTGGAGAAACAAATTTCACGACTAATGATGCTGTTATTTTTGATGTCGTAGAACCTAATTTCACTAATGAGGAGATTACACGTCTTATTCAAGAAGGCAAAGTTGAAGTGCTCCATGAAAAAGAAAATATATTTGGAGATGAGACATTTTCAGATGAGTTACTTCCGTCAGAAAGCTTAGATTCATTAAAGGAAGTTATTCAGCCTGCTATTGATGGAATAACTACTGAGGCCAATAACCAGTCTGATGAAAATGCTATAAATGACTTACAAATTATAGAAGGTGCTCCGCCTGAATCTTCTGAGCAAAGCATGGTACATGCCACCCCACTTAGTTTACTTCGTACTAGTAACACTAGAAAAGATTTTTTTTCGTTTAGTCCAAACGTTGCAATTGCAGCATCAATATATAACCAACCGCTTGATGTTGTTGTTTTAGATACTGATGGCAAGCCTACTGAAATTGCTGTAACAGTAACAAATGTAGAAGTAGACGGTATCTTTAAGCGCCACATTAGTATCGAAAAACCTGAACGAAGATTTCGTCCAGGTAAATACACATTACGTATTGGGATTCATACACAAAATGCTGTCATTCAGTCAGATCAGGATTTTACATGGGGAGTGCTGGCTATTAACATAGATCGTTCAATTGAATTACCAGGCAAAGACGCATATATCCAAATGGGCGTATTGAATGATCTGGGTCATACAATATGTAATGCCGTACTTACTCTTGATATAAAAAGTCCAAGTGGAATTGTGACGCATTTTGATACGAGCGATGACAGTATTGTATCAGCAGATGAATGTGGCCCCGATAATATAACTGAAGTTCCAGATTACTTTAGTCACTATGTAGTTCCGGAAGAGATTGGTGTGTATACCATGACATTAACAGCACAAACATTAAGTGGCACCAAAACAGTTAGTGATTCATTTGAGACGAAGTCATCTCCTTTGTTTGATGTGGTGCGGACAGGACCAACAAGAATAAATCCAACCGCAGGGTATCCAGTAACGATTGATATTATTCCTAAAAAAAATTGGGAAGGGGTGATCACTGAAAGAGTGCCTTCTGATTTTACTATTTCACCACCAATAAGAAGTATTTCATACGATACTGTTGAAACTCTAAATAATGAAAAGATACTTACGTGGAATGTATCACTTGTTAAAGGCAAGAAAACAACTATTGGCTATTACTTTGATGCTCCAGACGAAAGTCCGCAATTTTATCTCCTTGGACCACTTACATTTGAGCTTGCTTCAACAGAAGACACAAAAGCGACAACAGTATTTAAGGAGGCACGACAATGGCAAATTGCAAGTGACGTTGCGACTGTCGTACTTTTAACGACTGGTACGAGCTGGAGTGTGCCTGTAGACTTTGATCCAGCAAATAATACTATTGAAGGCATTGGTGGCGGTGGCGGCGGTGGTGGCGGAACAAATGGGACAGGAGCACAGGGTCGTGGAGGTGGAGGAGCTGGTGGAGGAGGTGAATATAGAAAAATTTCGAATTTCAATCCAGGCGGTGCTGGATCAATATCATATGTAATTGGTCAAGGTGGTAGTTTTGGTGCAGCAAATGCAAGTGGTAGTAGTGGTACTGATACGACATGGAATAGTACATCACTCGTAGCTAAGGCGGGTCTTTTAGGTGCAAATACAGGAGCAGGTACAGGAGGTACTGGGGGCGCAGGGGGCACTGGTGGCACAGGAGCTGCAGGGAATAATGATGGTGGTAAGGGTGGCAAAGGTGGGAATCGAAGTGTTACATTAGGTGGAGGTGGAGGTGGAGGTGGAGGAGCTGGCGGAACAAGTGCTGTCGGAGCTGGAGGAACAAACGGTACTGCTGGTAGTACTGGGGGCGCAGGAGGTGCTGGGGGTAATGCTTCTGGTGGAACAGCAGGAACGAGTAATGGAGGAGCTGGAGGAGCTGGTACTGTTTGGACCGATAACTCAGGTGGTGCTAATAATGGCGTACAAGGTGGAGCTGGTGGTGGCGGTGGAGGAGGACTTGCCGGTGCTGGTGCCGGTGGCGCATCAGGTACGGCTGGTAATTATGGAGCTGGCGGTGGCGGTGGAGCCGGTGGAGGTTCAGGTTCTTCAGCTGGAAGTGCTGGTACTACAGGAGCAAACGGTATTATTGCTGTTACCTATACTCCGTTTACTATTTCGGGTACTGCAAACGGTAATGATACTGCCACTGTAAGAGTTGCTATTAATGGAACTTTACAAGCTCAAACAGGAACTATTTCTGCTAGTGCCTGGTCTATTAGTGGAGTTACTTTACCAACGTCTGGAGATATTATTACTGTTTGGGTAGATAACGTAACTGATGCAAATGAATCAACTGCTGTAACCATATGGAGCTCGGGTAGTGTTTCTAGTATGTTGCTAAACACAAATTTTTTAACAATTGGAAGTAATCAAAATACAAGTTTGACGGTCACTAATCTTGGTCAATATGATTCTGATAATGACGAAGATATTATGCACACCGCAAATAGTGGCGCTTTCTTAGTGCAAGCAGCTGGCAATACGTATACAGGGGAAACTGTTACAATCGCTTCAAGTAATACACTAACAGTTAGTACGAGTGAATCACTTACAACAGAAAAAATGATTATAAGTGGGACAGTCACTTCATCTGGTACTGCTACGTATACATTTACAGGGACAACAGGGACACTCCTTACTAGAACTGGAACATTCACTCAAAGTAATTCAACGGTTAATATTACATCAGCATCTGGAACACCAACATTGCTGTCTGCTGCGGTCACGTTTCATATTCTTACTATTAATGCAGCTGCAACAGTCATAAATGCAGGTGCCGTCATAACTATCGAAGACACAAGTGGATCTTTGCTCTATATCCAAACTGGAGTACTCAATGATGATGGTTTAGGAATATCAACTTCGGCTTCTACCACCAATACATTGCAAATTGATTCTGGAGGTACGCTGTGTTTAGGTGGATCAAGCTCAAATACATCTGCAACTTGCAACACTGGTACTGTATCAACAACGACAAGGTCTATGCCAGCATTTAGTACGTATACATTAAATGCTTCTTCGACTGTTATTTATTTATCAGATGCGGACACAACTATTTCATCTACACCAACATATGGTAATTTGAAATTACAGCCAAAATTCGTAACTACTGCACGTACATATACCTTAAATGGCGCTATGACCGTTAATGGTAATTTTGATATAAATCCCGAAGAATCGGGTGCGGGCACACCTGCACTTACAGTTAATGCCGGAGGTACCATTACAGTAGCGACAACAAAAACAATAACTCTAACAAGATCAAATAGTTCAAGTAGTTCTCTTGATCTAAGACCTTCATCAACTGATTACGATCTTTCGGCTGGGTTCTTGGTGGTAGCCACTAGTGGTACTCTAGATGCAGGAAGTGCTTCATCTGCTATTACACTTACTGGTACTTCTGGAACGCTATTTACAAAAGCGGGTACCTTCACGCAAGGTACTTCTGAGGTAATTATAACGAGTGCGTCAGGTACGCCGACCTTGCTCTCGGCTGCAACAACATTCCATAAGTTGACTATTAATAGTACGGCAACCGTGATCAACGCTGGTGCTGTAATAACACTATCGAGTGCAGATGCTGCTAATAAACTTTATATTCAACAAGGTGTATTAAATGATGGAGGTAATCAAATCGTTGGCACAGCAAATGGAACTATGCAAATAGATGCTAGTGCAATGCTTTGCATAAATGGCACTGCTGCAGGAACAAATGCAACTTGTAATAGTGGTGCAACTATAGGTGGTGGATCAGGCGGATTCCCAACTAACTATACGAATGGCAATATTACCCTTGCAGTTACGTCTACTGTTTCATATTTGGGAAATGGTGGTCTGTCTATTTCATCTACACCGACGTATGGGAATCTTAAATTTAATCCAGTAATGGCTGGATCAAATAAAAGTTATACATTTTCTGGCGCAACAACTATAAATGGGGATTTTACGATCCTACCTTCAGGTGCTGCATTAGAATTAAAAGTAAAATTAGGGGGCGATCTGACTGTGGCTGCAACTAAAACAACGACAATTTCAAATAGCGGGGTTCCAACATCTTTATTGCAGCTACGTCCCGTGAGTACAGATTATAATTTGACCACTGGTTTTTTGAATGTCAGTAGTGGTTCCGAACTTGATGCAACTATCAGCTCATCGACTATTACTATTACGGGAACATCAGGTACGCTGTATACCAATGCTGGGACATTTGTTAATGGAAGTACAGAAGTAAACTTTTCCGGTAATGGTAGTGCGACGATCAATTCTGGCAGTATTACCTTTAATAATTTTAGAAGTTCTGGTACTGGTACAAAAAGCCTTGGTGTTTCAGGAATTTCTGTTGCGAATAATATATTTATTACTGCAGGAACCTTTAATCCAAACGGAGTAGCCATATCAGGTTCAGGAATTAGTAATGTACTAACAGCGACAAATAGTACTCTATTGGTAGATCAAAATACAACGACTGCTTTTTCTGATAATTATTCAAGTATGGAAACAGTAACACTTGGTACTGGTTCGACAGTTGACTACACGGGAAGTGGTTCGCAGACGATTAGTAGTTCATTCGGTTATGAAAATATAAAAACCTCAACAGGAGGCACCAAGACTTTAAATGGCACAACGGTGGCTAATGGATCAATTACCATTACTACATCAACACTTACGACAGCAGGTAATACACTGACCGCTCTGAGCATTTCGGTTGATGGGACAAGTACATTTACTGCTAGTTCGACATCTACTGTCACGATTAACGGCACCACCGGACCAGTTTTTACGCTTACCTCGGGGGGTGCATTCAATGCAAATTCATCATCGTTTATCTTTGACGGCAATGCGAGTATGACGCTTCTTTCTGGTGCATTCACCGGTAGTAATGCATTTAATAATGTCACCTTCTCTCCGACAGTGTCGATTGGCGGTAATAAAACCTATACTCCAAGCTCTACAGCAGTAGAGATAAATGGTAATTTTATTATTAATCCTTCAGCATTGGCTGTCTCGACAACTTTGATAGTAAATTTAGCAGCAAATCTTACTGTCGCAACAAATAAAACGGTAACAATCCAAGGAACTGGCACTGGGTTAGGCAGGATTGATATACAATCATTTGCTCTGAGTGCAGGTTCGATATCAATTGCATCAACTGGGACTATACTCGGTAATAGTGGGAATATTACCTTAGCTGAAAGCTGGACAAATAATGGAACATTTACTGCTGGAACATCAACAGTAACATTAAATAGTGGGACAACTGCAGTCGTAACCGGAACAACGACATTTTACAATCTCACTATTACCCATACGGCAGCCAAAGAGGTTGATTTTGCAACATCGGGCACCCCAATTTTTCACGTAACGAATGCATTTGTTGTTACGGGTAGTTCAGGTAATTTAATCAAACTGTACTCAGACTCTGCTGGTACTCAGTGGGAATTTCATCCTACAGGAACTGCTTCAGTTGATTATGCTGATGTCAAAGACGGCGGGTGTCAGTCGGGCGCTATAACTATTTCACCGACAAACTCAACGAATAGTGGCAATAATGATCCTTGTTGGTTTTTTGGTACTGCAATATCATTTGATATTGATACAGCGCTCACCGATAGTGACTCAAATGCCCCATATAGTGTGGCACTGGGCGCTATTACAACATCTGATACGAGAGTATCAGGAAGTACTGATTCTATAAATTATATTTGGTTTGATGTATCTAGTTCTGCATCTGGTGGTGTAGTTATAACAGTTGTTAATACAAATGGCTCCAATGGTTTAGTTTCTACTTCAGTACCAGCAGATAACATAAATAGTGCTGACGGTTCTGTCGCAGATGGTACCGAAAATTACGGATTGTGTATTGTTGCGGTTTCAGCAGTGTCAGGCACACTGGATGATGAAGGAGGGTATGATGGAGATACGTGTGCAGGTGACAGCGAAACCAATAATGTGCAACAGTTAACATCCACCGGTGAAATTTTATTTGATACAAATGGAGCCCCTATTACTACAGGTAGGGCACAAATCTCAGTTAATGCTTCAATAAGTGCCACAACTCCGGCACATGATAATTACACGGATACCTTGACCTTTATTGCAACTGGAACATTTTAAAAAAATAATAATTTTTGTTGGCAAATTATGATGGTAGTATGGACTGTGGATAACCCATATTGTGGATTTAGATGTTTTTTTGTGTTAAAATAATAGCACCTACGAAAATTTATTAACTATTTCATTTCTCTATATTATGAAAAGTATGCGCAGGTCTTTGGTTTTATTAGTTATACTAGCTGTTATTTTAAGTACGACTTATTATCCGTATCCTCATCTTGTTGAAGCAGCGTCAATTACTAGTGCAAAAGCAACATTTGGTAGATTAAAAGCAAGTACTGCCAATGAATTTGGTACCATCGAATTTGCAACTCCATCAGGTATTCAGACCGGCGGTGCTGATACTATTTCATTTACATTTAGTGCTGATTTTACTCTAGCCGCTGAAGTTGCCAATAACTACGATATCGAGCTTGGTGATAGTGCAACTTGTTCGAGTGCTACCTATACAGATGAAGTTGTGGCGCTTTCACCATCTGCGACTGATTGGGGGCTTGATATTACAGGTCAGGTAATCACACTTAGTCCTGAAACGGACCAGGTCCTTACGGCTGGTTTTTGTATGCGACTTGTTTGGGGTACAGCTGCAACAACTGGTGCGACAGGTTCATCGAGTACGATTACAAACGGTGCAGTGGATGATGATGATACCATTACGATTGGAGGCGTTTTTGGTGATAGTGGAACAATAACTGTGGATATTATTGATGATGATCAAGTCAGTGTTACTGCATCAGTTAATCAATCCATTACGTTTGACCTTGATGCAACAGTAGCTGATGGCGAGACAAATACGCCGTATTCTGTGGCACTTGGAACTATTACAACGACAGACACAAGAGTTTCTGGATCAACGGATACTGTGAACATGATTGTTGCTGAAGCAGACACCAATGCTAGTGGAGGCTTGGTTGTGACAGTCAGAAATGCTAATGGATCAAATGGTCTAGTTTCAACTTCTGTCCCAGCAGATAATATAAATAGTGCTGACGCTGCAATGATTGACGGAACAGAAAATTACGGACTATGTGTTATCACTGCTGGTCTAAGTGGCTTTACAATTGCGACCCCCTATGCGACTAATACCTGTGCTACCAACTCAGAAACAAATGACGTTGAAGCTCTAACAACAACAGGTGAGAGTATTCTAAGTACAACTGCCCCAGTAGCAGCGGCCCATGCAGAAATTTCAGTTAATGCTGCAATATCAGGCACTACAGTTGCTCATTCTGACTATACTGATACCCTTACCTTTATTGCCACGGCCACATTCTAATATCTTTTAATTATTTGATGAATCACATTAAAAAAAAGAGAGTAATCACATTGCTTGTTGTATTGTTTTTTTCTATTGTAAGTTTTACAACAAAAGCTGAGGCCCTGTCTCTTTGAAGGAGGGTATGATGGAGATACGTGTGCAGGTGACAGCGAAACCAATAATGTGCAACAGTTAACATCCACCGGTGAAATTTTATTTGATACAAATGGAGCCCCTATTACTACAGGTAGGGCACAAATCTCAGTTAATGCTTCAATAAGTGCCACAACTCCGGCACATGATAATTACACGGATACCTTGACCTTTATTGCAACTGGAACATTTTAAAAAAATAATAATTTTTGTTGGCAAATTATGATGGTAGTATGGACTGTGGATAACCCATATTGTGGATTTAGATGTTTTTTTGTGTTAAAATAATAGCACCTACGAAAATTTATTAACTATTTCATTTCTCTATATTATGAAAAGTATGCGCAGGTCTTTGGTTTTATTAGTTATACTAGCTGTTATTTTAAGTACGACTTATTATCCGTATCCTCATCTTGTTGAAGCAGCGTCAATTACTAGTGCAAAAGCAACATTTGGTAGATTAAAAGCAAGTACTGCCAATGAATTTGGTACCATCGAATTTGCAACTCCATCAGGTATTCAGACCGGCGGTGCTGATACTATTTCATTTACATTTAGTGCTGATTTTACTCTAGCCGCTGAAGTTGCCAATAACTACGATATCGAGCTTGGTGATAGTGCAACTTGTTCGAGTGCTACCTATACAGATGAAGTTGTGGCGCTTTCACCATCTGCGACTGATTGGGGGCTTGATATTACAGGTCAGGTAATCACACTTAGTCCTGAAACGGACCAGGTCCTTACGGCTGGTTTTTTGTATGCGACTTGTTTGGGGTACAGCTGCAACAACTGGTGCGACAGGTTCATCGAGTACGATTACAAACGGTGCAGTGGATGATGATGATACCATTACGATTGGAGGCGTTTTTGGTGATAGTGGAACAATAACTGTGGATATTATTGATGATGATCAAGTCAGTGTTACTGCATCAGTTAATCAATCCATTACGTTTGACCTTGATGCAACAGTAGCTGATGGCGAGACAAATACGCCGTATTCTGTGGCACTTGGAACTATTACAACGACAGACACAAGAGTTTCTGGATCAACGGATACTGTGAACATGATTGTTGCTGAAGCAGACACCAATGCTAGTGGAGGCTTGGTTGTGACAGTCAGAAATGCTAATGGATCAAATGGTCTAGTTTCAACTTCTGTCCCAGCAGATAATATAAATAGTGCTGACGCTGCAATGATTGACGGAACAGAAAATTACGGACTATGTGTTATCACTGCTGGTCTAAGTGGCTTTACAATTGCGACCCCCCTATGCGACTAATACCTGTGCTACCAACTCAGAAACAAATGACGTTGAAGCTCTAACAACAACAGGTGAGAGTATTCTAAGTACAACTGCCCCAGTAGCAGCGGCCCATGCAGAAATTTCAGTTAATGCTGCAATATCAGGCACTACAGTTGCTCATTCTGACTATACTGATACCCTTACCTTTATTGCCACGGCCACATTCTAATATCTTTTAATTATTTGATGAATCACATTAAAAAAAAGAGAGTAATCACATTGCTTGTTGTATTGTTTTTTTCTATTGTAAGTTTTACAACAAAAGCTGAGGCCCTGTCTCTTTCTCCTGTGCGATTTGAGCTTTCTGCTGACCCTGGAACCGTGATAAAAGATGAAATGGTATTACTCAATGAGACTGATACCACTGAAACATTTTATGCATCATTCTCAAATTTCGAGGCACAAGGCGAGAGTGGAAGTCCTAGCTTTTTGGAGCCAACAGAAGGTCTCGGTACTTGGATTACTACGCAAGATAGTATTACGATCCAAGGTGGTCAATCACAGATAGTTCCTTTTGAGATTACTGTGCCAAGCAATGCTCCTGCTGGGGGTAATTTTGCAGCAATTTTTTGGTCAACTAGTCCTCCAGTTGATGGTAGTGACTCTGTTATTATTGGTGCAAAAACAGGTATATTAGTCCTACTATCAGTCAATGGAGACGTAAAAGTTGCGGGTGGTATTAATGACTTTGATACTCTAGGGGGTCAACATTACTTTGAATCATTGCCTATTGATTTTATATATCATTTTCACAATGAAGGTGGCGATAGAATAAAGCCAGACGGAAATATTATTATTAAGAATATGCTTGGTTTGACCACTCTTATTCCTGCCAATAAGGTTGAGGGGAATGTGCTTCCAAATCAAACTAGAAAATTTGAAGTATTGTGGCAAGGTAAAGGTAGTCATTCAGTTAGTGAAGCCCAAGCAATCAGTGGATTTTTTAATAAAGCAAGATACGAATGGCAAAATTTTGCTATTGGCCGATATAAAGCTACATTATCGCTCATCTATGGCACCGTAACCGAGCCAGTAACCAAGTCAACTGTCCTTTGGGTTTTTCCATGGCACTTCCTGCTTATTTTTACCATAGTACTTCTCTTGGTATTGTTTATACTAAGAAAACTAATACGCACCTACAATCATTGGATTATTAAGCAAGTTGAAAAGCGGATGGAAGCTCAAGCCGCAAAGGACGCTACAATTTCTCAAAAAACACCTAATGATATGGGCCCGCGGATATAAGAGTTTTGCATTAATGCTTATAGCACTCACCTTTGGGTGCTTTTGGCTTTTTCAGTCCGCAGACTTATTGCCAATTACAGTCTTTGCTGATGAAATCATAGTAGAGGAAGATCCGGTAAGTGTTAATGCAGTCGTTGGGTCAGGTGATGGTGGGGAAGATACAGGCGGTGGTGGAGGTTCAGTTTCGTACTGCCAAGACGCAGCTGCAACAAATTTTGGAGATGTGCTGCCTTGTCAATACTCTCCATTGCCGACGACGTGCGTAAATCCACTTGCAACAAACTATGGAGGTGATTTGCCATGTGTTTTTGCAGTAGAGAATTTATGTCAAGATCCTGATGCAGTAAATTATCAAGGTGTATTGCCGTGCTTCTATGCTCCACCACCACCGAGATGCCAAGACGCAGCCGCGACAAATTTTGGAGAATTTTTACCATGTACATATCCTGAATCTCTCTTGTGTCAGGATTTATTTGCAGAAAATTATGGTAATCCACTGCCTTGTAGTTATCAAGAAGACTGTACGGGGCCTGATTGTGATGTTCCGTCGCCGTGTGTTGGCACAGGCTGCACGAATGATGAGAGTACTACTCCAGGAGGTGGAGGGACTGGAAATACAAATCCAACAGGACCGAGCGATTTTGCGACGGCTATTACCAACGTGGGCATAATTACTGATCAGGTTACTGAGAGCCTTTCAAATGCGCTTACTATTATCGGCAATACGATCCAGAATGTGACACCAGTTCTGGTGATGCCTGCAGGTAGTGTAGAAACAAAAATAATTACAACAGGAGGTTTGGTTGGGGCGGGCGTGTTCTCGCTTGCTTCATTGCTGTTTATAAATCCACTGTCATTTTCAGAAATTATATTCTTGCCGCTTCGTCTATGGTCGTTACTTCTCGCTGCACTAGGATTGTGGAAGCGCCGTCCGCCGTGGGGAACTGTGTATGATTCAATAACCAAGCAACCGCTTGATCCTGCTTATGTTGTTCTTTACGATAAGGATGGCAAGGAAGCTGCAACATCGATTACAGATCTGGATGGGCGATACGGCTTTTTGCCCCACGTTGGCACCTATACGATTACAGTTCAAAAAACCAATTATGAATTTCCGTCTAAAAAATTACAAGGACTTACTCATGATGAAATCTATCAAGATTTGTATTTTGGTAGCAGTCTAATAATCAAAGAAGAAGGGGAAGTTATTACTAAAAACATCCCTATGGATCCGCTTAATTTTGACTGGAACGAATTTGCTAAGCGCCAAAACAAACTCATGAAATTTTATTCAAAGCGCTATGTTATTTGGAAGCAAATAAGTGACACTCTTTTTGTTATCGGTCTTGTGCTGGCATTGATTGCATTCCTTGTTGCTCCAAAACCATACAATACGATCATACTACTGTGTTACTTGGTCTTTCTGTTCCTTCGACAAACTAATCTATTTCGTCATCCACTCGGTAGTGTGGTTGAAAAGAGTACAAATGAGCCACTGGCATTTGCTGTCGTACATATATTCCATGCCGGGTCTACCAGTGAGATTATGCGCAAAGTTGCAGATAAAAGTGGGCGTTTCTACTCATTGGTTCCTAACGGTAAATATTATGTAAAAATAGAGAAAAAGAATGCAGATATGAGTTATAGTCTCGTTCACACTTCCATGCCGTTTATTGTTCGTAAAGGTCATATCGATACAACGTTTAAAATATAGAAAGAAAATTGCTATACTTACTACTATGCAAAGTAACTATCAAATAAAATTTAAGACGTACGTTGCGCGGGTAGTACTTGCCTCGCTCCTAATTATTATTGGTCTAGTTCCGGTTCTGGTACGCGCAGCTGCTACTCCGTTACCGCCGACTGCTGTAGGAATATTTAATAATATAGACTCTGTACAAACAAAAGTTGAAAATGCAATTCCGCCAAGTGTCTTAGTAAACCTGCAGAAAATTTTTACCACCATTGATGCATACCGAGTAACCATAGCAAATGTGATAGTTAGTAAACGCACCTCGCTCGAAAAGAAATTACAAGATGTCCTCATACAAAAGTTAGAGAAATCAGATACACTTTTTAATTTTGAAACTAATACGAATGATGAAACCTCTGAGTATAATCCACTCGAAATGGGCATTATTCAGTTTGAAGTATTCTTGTTGACGTTTATTTCCTATATATTTACGAGTGTAGTTATTTTCTACATTTGCTTGGCACTTTTGTTGTACTGGCTTATGAGGGCTTTTTATAGGCTTATTCGAGGCCGGTAAATAGGTATAGGCAAGCGTGGTGGGGGTGTGATATACTTTTGCCATGGGAAATATTCTCCACAAGGCTCTGTATACTGTTATTCTGCTTGGTTCATTTGTCTATTTGCCATTTTGGATAAGCATTTGTATCGGTATTTTAGGTATCTTCTTGTTTAGTTTTGAAATTATCACAGTCATTATTTTTTTTGTTGCAGACATGGTGTACGCGGATCATTTTCTGTTACATATGTTTGTCGGCAAAATTGCTCTGACATTATTAGCACTTTTTTTAGTTGGTATTTCACTTTACATCAAGCCAAAAATTCGCAGTTTACAATACAATGAGAATTAAATTTTATAAAAAGAAAGTGCAACTTTACGAAATCGCACCTGATGAGATTTTTCTTGACGCGCAAAATATACCTGAATTCGATACACAGCAGTTTGAAGGCAGACTAGAAAAATCAATCAACAAGAAGACTATCTTTGCGCTTGGTTTTTTTTCATTGCTATTTGGGATCTTATTTGCTGGAAGAATTGGTATTTTAGAAATTAAAAAAGGTCAAGCATATCTTGATCGAAGTGAATACAACAGTCTAGCGACAACTCCACTGTTTGCTGATCGTGGCATTGTTCTTGACCGCAACAATAAAGAATTGATTGCAAATGTTTTAACCACTAGCGAAGATACGTTCCCGCACCGTACGTACATCGATTTGCCTGGCTTTGGACATTTATTAGGCTACGTAAGCTACCCCGCTAAAGATAGTAATGGTATTTACTGGCAAGAAAAGATAATTGGCAAGGATGGTGTCGAAAAGCAATTCAATCAAGAACTTGCTGGAACTAATGGTCTTAAAATTCTTGAAACCGATGCGTTTGGTAATGCACAGTCAGAAAATATACTTGATAAGCCAAAAAATGGCGATAATCTTGTCCTTGCCGTTGATGCTGATATTCAAAGTGTTTTATATAATGCAATCAAAGATTTCACTGCTCAAACAAAATTTGAAGGCGGCGCAGGTGTCATTATGAATGTAGAAACTGGAGAAATTATAGCTATGACTAGTTTCCCTGAATATGATTCGAATATATTATCTGAAGGTGCTGATAGGGAGATGATCAATTCATATATTCATGATCCAAGAAAAGTCTTTTTAAATAAAGTCGTTTCTGGACTTTATACACCAGGGTCCATTGTTAAGCCATTTGTTGCTATTGGGGCATTGTCTGAAGGTATTATTTCACCAGAAAAGCAGATACTAAGTACTGGCTCTATTGCAATCCCTAACCCGTATGATCCAGATTTAAAAACTGTGTTTAATGACTGGGAAGCTCATGGTTGGGTCGATCTTCGCCACGCATTAGCAGTATCATCAAATGTGTATTTTTATGAAATTGGGGGTGGATTTCAAGAGCAAGTAGGTCTTGGTATTGATAACTTACATAAATACGAATCTATGTTTGGTATGGGCAAAAAAACAAATATAAATATGCCAGGTGAAACGGCTGGCAATATTCCTAATCCAGTATGGAAAGAGAAAAATTTTCCTGGTGATCCTTGGCGAATTGGTGATACATACAATACAGCAATCGGACAATATGGCGTGCAAGTTACGCCGTTACAGATGGTGCGAGGTATCGCAGCAATAGCCAATTACGGTCGCATGATTACTCCCACTGTACTTAAAACTGATGATGTGCAAAAAGGTAGCCCAATAGATATTGCTAAAGAAAATTTTACGATTATCCACGAAGCAATGCGGCTCACGGTAACTGAAGGCACTGGTACAGTTTTAAATACGCCGGCAGTTATGGTTGCAGCAAAAACAGGTACAGCTCAGGTTGGTATTGCAAAACAGTTTATGAACTCGTGGTCAGTTGGTTTTTTCCCGTATGAACATCCCAAATATGCGTTTGTTGTACTCGTTGAACGTGGCCCAAAATCAAATACAATCGGGGCTTCGCATGTCATGCGAACCGTGCTTGATTATATAAGTGCAAATAAGCCATCTATGCTCGAGTAATAAGATTGACTTTAGCCTATAAATGATTACAATAATCCAATGAATCAAGACACAGAATACCTAACGAAGGATAGAAAAAAGGAGCTTGAAGTCGAATTGCTGAATTTGCAAACGAACAGGCGCAAGGAGATATTAGAAAATTTGGAGTATGCCAAATCTCTTGGTGATTTGTCTGAGAATGCTGAATATCACCAAGCACGCGAAGAACAAACAAAACTTGAGGAACGAATTTCAAAAATCGAACATGTGCTCAAAGAGTCAAAAGTCATTGAGCAGCATCACAGTACAACAGTTGAAATCGGCTCAACAGTCCAAATACAAAAGAAAGGCGTCAAGGATGTGCAGACAATGCATGTCGTTGGAAGTGAAGAGGCTGATATGGCGCAGGGTAAAATATCTCACCGATCACCGCTTGGCAATGCACTCTTAGGCAAGAAAAAGAATGATAGTGTTTCAGTTAAAAGTCCCAACGGTACAGCAACTTATACCATAATTGCCATTGAATAATAATTCGCCGCACTATGGCGTCATTTGAAGAATTACAACAGGCACGCAAACAGAAACTCGACCTACTTATTACAGGCGGTGTTAATCCATATCCAGCATCATCAAAACGAGATACACGAATCGTTGATATTGGTGCGCAATTTGCATCCCTAGAAAAAGAGCAAAAAACTATCACAATTGCAGGTAGAATCCTTTCTCTGCGAGGACAAGGGGCAATCATATTTGCAAATATTACTGATGGTGGAGCTATATTTCAGCTGCTTTTCAAGCGTGATGTACTTGGTGATGAAGTATTATCATTTTTTGAAAGTACGATTGATATTGGAGATTTTATCGATGCAACGGGGACTGTTTTTTTAACAAAAACTAATCAACAAACACTCCAAGTCTCATCATGGCAAATGCTCACGAAGAGTCTTGCCCCACTTCCAGAAAAATGGCATGGGCTTGAGAATTATGAAGAGCGGTTCAGAAAACGTTACTTAGATTTACTCTTGAATCCAGAAGAAAGAGAGCTTTTCATAAAAAAAGCAAAGTTCTGGGAAGTGACAAGAACATTCCTCAAAGAGCGAGGATTTTTGGAAGTCGAAACTCCTACACTTGAAATCACAACAGGCGGTGCTGAGGCAAGACCATTTAAGACTCATCACAATGATTTTGATCTAGATGTCTATATGAGAATTTCCGTAGGAGAGCTATGGCAGAAACGCCTTATGGCTGCTGGCTTTGAGCGGACATTTGAAATCGGAAGAGCATATAGAAATGAGGGCTCGAGTCCTGAGCATGTTCAAGAATTCACAAATATGGAATTTTATGCAGCTTACATGAATTTGGATGAAGGCAAAAAAATGGTAAGAGATTTATATATTAAAATCGGGAAAGAAGTATTTGGCAAAACAATTTTTGAGACGCGTGGTCATACATTTGATTTAGAGAGTGAGTGGGCTGAAATTGATTATGCTCAAGAGATAGAGAATCGGACAGGTATTGATATATTCTCTGCGACTGAAGATGAAATGATTGCAAAACTGACATCGCTTGGCGTTACATACGAAGGCAAAAATAGGGAGCGATTGACTGATTCCTTATGGAAATATTGCCGCAAGCAAATAAGCGGGCCTATATATCTTATTAATCATCCAAAGCTCGTTGCTCCATTATCTAAAACAAATCCACTTGATCCAAGAAAGACTGAAATGTTCCAAGTTATTATTGGGGGGAGTGAAATAGGGCGCGCTCATGCTGAGCTTAATGACCCGATTGATCAGCGAGAGCGTTTCGAAAAACAGCAAACACTTGTTACTGAAGGTGATGAAGAAGCTATGATGGCTGATTATGATTATGTCGAAATGCTTGAACACGGCATGCCGCCGACATTTGGCTTTGGTTTCGGTGAACGATTCTTCTCATTCTTGGCTGACAAACCTATTAGAGAAACACAACTCTTTCCATTAATGAAGCCAAAGGAAAAATAAAAAAGCACTCTATATCAGAATGCTTTTCTTCTCTTAACTAAATAGATCAGTAAACAAAATCTGTAACGGGTGTGCAGATATTTTCTCTTTCCGTTATAATTTTCATTGCCTCAAAAACCATTCGATGCCCTGCGCACTGTGTCTTAATCTCGCAGGAGGGCAACATATAGTGAGAAAATAAACTTATTTCTCCTAACCGGTCCACCATTGTGTGGGATAAAAATTTTCTTTGCAATTCGTCAGGGCTTATTTCTTCATCGGGCCACACAACAATTTTATGATACTCAAGATTGAATAATCTTGATATAAATTTGAAAAGGTTTGAAATCCCCTGAGGTCCAACTGGAAAAATTTCCGCAATAAGTTCGTCCGTTACTGTCCTACTTGCTCTACCTTTGACTGACAATTTTTTGTAGTCAATTGATACATTTAATTTAGTCACTTCGTGATTCGCAGGACGTATTTCAACAAACTTATAAAGTCCATTTTCCCTTAGACTTAGTGGTCCGTATGAATTTATAAATGAAAGATATGGAACTTCGTTATTAGTTATTTCTGCATGTTCCATTATTTTTTCAAACATTGTTCCTGAAGTTAGGTACGGAGGCCATGTGCTTGCTGAAATTGCAATACTATCAAGTCCCGTGAATCGTAGTGCTCCAATATGTTCGTAAATAAATAATTTTTTCTTCCCATATTGTAAATAAATATTATGCAACTTTGAAATTTTTGCAATTCGATAATCTATTGGGATATATTTATAAGTGTTTTTTTTGGAGGTAGGTATTTTCCAGAAAATACCCCTTTCTCCATTAGGCATTGGTTCAAACATTATCCAGGCTTCTCCTCCAAAAGGGTTTTTTCCTAGTATAGGAGTCACAGGTTCTTTGAGTATGATCTGTTTCATTGTCAATTTTTTATTATAATACAATTTTTATTTATTTTTGTCAAAGTTTCGTTACTTCAAGTTATCCACAGGGTATAGCTTTTTGTATTGTGGGAGAAAGTGGAGTATAATCACATGCAGTGGGATTAAGTGGGAAAAATGTTTTTATGCTAATCGGACAATACTCGCATACATTGGATGAGAAAAATCGCATATCGCTTCCTGCCAAGTTTCGTAGGGAAATGGGGAAGAAAGTTATTCTTGCGCCTGGACTCGACCAATGTATAGCGATGTATACCGAAAGCGAATGGAAACGTGTTTCCGCGAAGTTGGGTGATTCCTCGGTGTTAGCTTCAGACAATAGAAGCTTTAGCCGGTTCATGTTTGGTGGAGCTGTAGAAACACAACTAGATGGAGCAGGCAGAATCCTCATCCCAGATTTTTTGAAAGAACGAGCAAATCTCAAATCAAAGGTAATTGTTATCGGTGTTCAAAATCGCATAGAAATATGGAATGAACGTATCTGGGAAGACTACAAACAGCAGATAGATGCAAAAGCCGATCAATTAGCAGAGAAATTGGGGCAGCTTGGTGTCTTATAACATGCATACAAGTGTTCTTTTACGCGAAGTTATAGATGGTTTGGCGATACAAAAAGGAGATATTGTCGTCGATGCAACATTAGGCGGTGGTGGTCATGCTGAAGCAATACTAGACGCATTTGGAGACAGTATTACGTTTGTTGGTTTTGATGCTGATAGTAGTGCAATTGATCGAGTAGGGCAGAGACTACAACAGTGGCATCTGCATTTAATCAATGCAAACTTTAGATCTATGCAGGTAGCATTGGAGAATGTAGGAATTTCAAAAATAGACAGAATTATGTTTGATCTTGGTATTAGCTCTTTTCAATTAGAAACAAGCGGGCGAGGCATATCATTTAGTAAAGATGAGCCACTCGTGATGACACTCTCGGACACGCCTACAGAAGAAACTTTAACAGCACGAGATATTGTTAATGCTTGGGATGAAGAAGCAATTGCCAATGTGCTCTACGCTTACGGCGAGGAAACATATGCAAGACGGATCGCCAAAGGTATCGTTACTGCCCGGAAAGTGAATCCTATAGAGACAACATTTGCTCTCGTTGAGATCATCAAGCAAAGCGTTCCAAAAGCTTACACCTATGGGAAAAAGCATTGTGCAACGAAGACATTTCAAGCCTTGAGGATTGCAGTCAATGACGAATTAGATACACTGCGCACTGGGTTAGAGACAAGTTTTGAACTTTTAGCAAGTGGTGGACGAATGGCAGTAATTTCATTTCATAGTCTAGAAGACCGAATCGTTAAACATTTTATATTAGAAAAAAAAGAAGCAGGCATAGGATTTTCATTACATAAAAAGCCGATTGAACCATCCGAAGAAGAGATCAAAAGTAATCCACGTTCTCGAAGTGCAAAATTAAGAATTTTAGAAAAAAAATGACCTTACACCAAGTACACACCAATACACATGCATTAGCAAAAGCCAGAGGCAAGCAGCTTTTTTATATACTCATTTCGGTTATTGTCCTGGCTTTCTGTGTCTATGTGTATTTTCTCGGCAGAACAGTGTTTGCTGTCGTCGTAAGGAAAAATATTGAGAATAATATCCGCACAAAAGTTACTGCTATTAGTGAGTTAGAACTTGCTTATTTGTCAAAGAATAATACGATTGATCCAAATTTGCTGCAGAAAGAAGGATATGTTGCGCCAGAAAAAATGTATTTCATTTCAAGAGAAAATACCGTTGGACTAGCATCAGTCAAGGGCTATGACCTCTAATTTTTTATTGCGCCTGAGAATACTTGCTGGTTTTTTTATTGTCCTCATTATGCTTATTGCACTGAGGCTTTTTAGTGTTCAGATTGTGCATAGTGAGGATTATAAAGATCGAGCTGATCGTCAATACGCTGCACCTGCCAGCTCTCTTTTCGAGCGAGGTAGTATATTTTTTACTGAGAAAGATGGATCGAACGTAAGTGCAGCAACATTGAAGACATTATATAAGGTAGCAATTAAGCCTAAAGAAATCAGTGATAGTGATGCGACGTATGCATTTCTCGAACCGTATGTATCACTAACACGTGAAGAATTTCAAAAGAAAGCAAAAGCGATTGATGATCCATACGAACAAGTTGCCAGTCGATTGCCTAAAAGTGTCGCTGATGCTATTGAAGCTAAACATTTGCCAGGTGTCTATGTATATAAAGAAAAAATTAGATTTTATCCAGGTGAAAGCCTGGCGGCGCAGGCTTTGGGATTTGTAGCTTATAAAGGTGATGAACTCTCTGGTCGTTACGGTATTGAGCGAATGTATAATGCGATCTTATCCCGTGACAGTAGTACAACTCAGGTGAATTTTTTCGCAGAAGTATTTTCAAATATTACAAAAACCATTTTTAAAAATCCTGAGGCAGAGGGTGATATTGTACTGACACTTGACCCCGCAATACAAGCAACGTTTGAGAAAACCTTACTCGAAACTAAGACCAAATGGAATGCGGACGCTATTGGTGGCATCGTTATTAATCCGATCGATGGTGCAATTTATGCCATGGCATATGCGCCAACCTTTGACCTAAATGCATTTCAGAGTGTCGAAGATCCACTCTTGTATGCAAATCCAAATGTTGAGAACGTCTACGAATTTGGTTCTGTGATTAAGCCTCTAACGCTTTCTGGTGGTCTCGATACTGGTGTGATCAAGCCTACAACAACCTACGATGACAAGGGTTTTGTGATACTAAGCGGCAAACAAATAAATAACTTTGATAAAAAAGCTCGTGGACCAGGAACCAGCATGCAAGATGTGCTCAATGAATCATTAAATACTGGCTCTGTCTTTGTTATGCAAAAAATGGGTCGTGAAAGTTTTAAGAAATATATGCTCTCGTTTGGTATAGGAGACAAGACTGGCATTGACCTGCCAAACGAAACCAGCGGCCTCATATCGAATCTAAAGACCAATCGTGATCTCGAGTATGCCAATGCTGCCTTTGGTCAGGGAATCGCTATTACACCGATCGAGGCTGTACGTTCATTTTCAGCTATTGCAAATGGTGGACTGATGATTACACCTCACTTGGTGAGCCAAATCAACTACACCAATGGCACGCATACAGAAATTGAACCAAAGGCAGGTACACGTATCTTGAAGCCTGAAACTTCTCTCGCGATGACAGAAATGTTAACCATTGTGGCTGATACAATGATGAAAACATATAACGAATCACTGCCACATTATAGTATTGCGGTTAAGACTGGGACGGCTCAAATTGCCAAAGCTGATGGTACTGGCTATATCGAAGGCCAGAATCTGCACTCTATATTCGGCTACTTTCCTGCGTATGATCCGAAATTCCTAACTTTTGTCTATATGAAAAACCCAAAAGGTGCGAAATTCTCAGCGCAAACCTTATCTGGGCCGCTTCTGAGTACAGCGTCGTTCCTACTTAATTACTACGACGTAACACCGGATATTACTTCCGAGTAATTACAAATTTCAAAAAAAATGTTATAGTGTTTTCGCAATTTGGCCCTATCGCCCCCGCCTGCCCTCATGAGTACACGAGGGAGCGGGCAGGTAACGGCTAACGCATTAAAATCGTTATGTACTTTGTCTATGTACTTAAAAGCAAAAAGGATGAGAAACTTTATTATGGGTTTACAGAAAATATAGAAAAAAGGTTACATCAACACAATAATGGTGAAGTTCGATCTACGAAATATAGAATTCCACTTCAGTTGCTTTATTATGAGAAAGTGGATAATCTTACAGAAGCACGAAAACGCGAAAAGTATTTTAAATCTGGATTTGGTCGAAAATATATAAAAAGTAAACTTTAGCATTTGGCCCTATCGTCTAACGGCTAGGACAGATCCTTCTCAAGGATTAAATCAGAGTTCGATTCTCTGTAGGGTCACCAGTTGCCAGATCTAGCAATTTTTCCCCCTTGATTAATATTTAAATTGAACTTTAATGATAGCGAGATTTAAATGTCAGATAATACCAAGTTTTTCAATTCCAGTACCGGTATATTCGGTACTAGAACCCATTAAGACTCACTTGGGTATAATGGAGGTTGTAATTCATTCACCGCTACAGGCAGAGGCTGAGCTCCCTGATCTAAGTCTGCCGCGACAGGTATTACCAGGAAAAACACCACCTTATTTTTCACCAAAAACTCATCCTGTTGTCTCAAATACGAAGATTAATGACGAGGAAACCATAAAAGCTAATTTGATTTTTATCGATTTTAAGAAGGAGAGCTTTAGGCGATTTCGTAAAGAACCAAACCCAACTGACCCTTCGAAAGAACAAGTTGAAGAAATTTTATTGCTTTATATTTCTTCGATTAGAACGATCCTTCAAGGTGGTCAGATAAAGTTTAAACCCATAGACTCAATTCCTTGGATGATTGAATATCTGAATGATGACTACTCCGAACTACCCATAGATGAGGCATTGATTAGGGGCGCATTCAATTTTAAATCTGAATTTAATATTTCCCCAATAGATGGGCCTTTATGGGAGCAAATTAAATTGCTCGTTATGACCAAAGAAAAACCACACATTTGGGAGACTTTATATTTAAATGCGTTATCAGTTTTACCAGATAGCGGAGCAGCCATAACCCTTACGTTTGCATCATTAGAAAATCTTATTAACCACGCTTTAGAGTCTCTTGTAGTAAAAAGTAGTATAACCCCTGAGGTTTGGGATTGGATTAAAATTCCGTCAAATGAAAAACGTAATTGGTTCAAGGAACCATCCGTGATTGAGCAATACACAAGTATTTTACACATGGTTAGTGGGAAAAATATACAAGAAGATAAGGAATTGTCTGAGCTACTTTTAGAGATCAAGAATGTAAGAAATAATTTTATTCATGAAGGTTTACTTTTAAATTCTAAGAAGAAGGAGTTATCTGATACTGAAGTTGAAAATCTTGTAAGAAGTGCCTCAAAAATTATTGAATGGGTTGAAAGTTATTTACCTGAAGAAAAGCGCCGCAGGAAAAACACGACAAAAATAAATTTTGAGGACTCAATAATTTATGACACAACACAGCTTAATGATCGCTCTAATTAATTTTTGTATCTGTTTCTTTTTCTCATTTCTCTTAACGCCTCCCCATACAACTGATGTGGATACACCCCATAGAGCACACAGAGCCTAAACAAGTACTCTGTTCCTGGATAGTAATGTCCTTGCTCCCATTTAGAAACTTGGCCTTCATCTGTAAATCCTAGGTACGTTGCCACGTCTTTCTGTGTAAGGCCATTGAGCTTCCTAGCTTCTCGTAGTTTGTTTGGTATAGGCATAGGTTATAGCGAAGGGAACCTACCTAAGAATGGTAAGTCATTATCAAGGTTCTCCAGCTTCTCCTTGGTCTCTTTTTCCTTCTGCTCCCGCTCCCAAGCATCTACTTTCTCCTGAGCCTTCTCAGCAACACCAGGGAGTGACAAAGCTTTTAAATCCGCTATACTGCTTTGTACTGGTCTCTTATTTTCTAGCAATTCGGAAATCCAGACATTTGGATCACAAACGGCGCAAAGCCAAATAAACTGCTTTATTTGCGAGCCGTTCGTGAAGCCGCAGTCATGTCGCTTTGCGACAGACGAGGCGGGGTCGCAAGTACTTACGTAGAATTTGAGCATAGCGAAAAATTATACTTAGTAACTTGTGACCACATAAACAAAGTACGCGCAGCGTACAAAATAATGGCACCTAAACCCATAATCAAAACATGGAAAATCAAAACTTTAGCAACGGATCAGCCAAAAAGAATGAAAAAGAAACTCAAAACAATGAGGTGTCTTTGGGTGCAGATAGTGTTTCAAAGAAAGAATTAGGTAAAAAGGAAAAAATAACCCTGGAAATTAATGGGCAAACAATTGAAGCAGTAAAGTATTATTTTGAATACCCTGAAAAGATTCAAAAAGAATCAGGGATTTTGGGGTATGAGAGAACAAAGATTTCAATAGATGAAAAGTTGATAAGTGACGAGATGGAGCATTATGAGCAATCTAAAATAATTACAGATTTACTTGTTACTTTATCAGATGGAGAATATCCTGAGACATGTGTTACGCATAAATTCGGAGCTTATGGTTCTCATGAAGGATTCAAAAAAGGGTTTGCTGAGGATAAATTTTTTGTTCAAAAAATATATGATTTAGATCGGATAGAAAAACTAAAAGATGAAATGGATCCAAATTACATATTTAATAACAATGGTGCAAAATTAGACATTTTTAATAAAAAAGACAACAGCCCCTATTCTGAAAATACCTATGGAAAAATTCCTGAACACCAAGTCTATCATGAAGGAGTACTCTTTTATGAGACTACCCCAATTGCAAAAATTCCAAAAAAAATCTTAAGCAATGAGAGTGAATTTTACATTAAAAAAGATTTTTACCTAGAACCAGGGAATTTTTGGCATGGTGTAGGAATAAAAGATATTGGATTTGGTTTTTCAGTTCTCAATGATCCTTTTTTCTTAAAATATATTGAAGAATCCATTTTACTTGATCCTGAACCTTTATTTAAATCTGAGGACTCTACCACAAAGGATATATTTTGTATTTATCTTATAAATGAGTACCATCGACTTGGTTACTCTTTTATTAGTAACTCATCTGATGATAAAACTATCGATGAAATAAAAAGAAAATTTATTTTAAAAATAGATGAAATTGCAAAAGAATTTTTAAAAAACAAGATATTATCCAATGGTGATTTATATAATTCTGAAATTAGTATGGGTAAGTATGCCACAGAAAAATTTTTAGGGCGTTCGGGTGCTTTTAAAGGAAATTATTTTGTAGGTAATGAAATAAAAATTCCAATTTTTATGAATCATGACAATATTCCCCAGCTTTCGTGGGGTCACGCAAAATATGCTCATTATTTCAATGATAAAGGTTTAAATTTTTTCAAGTTCAAACACGCAGACTATTTACCAAAGAAAGAGTAAATAAATTCTTCAAATCTATAATGCTACGGTTCATTTTTCATATTTACAAACATATTTTCTCAAGATGACACAATGAAGGACTTGAACTTTTTTAATTCTTTGTTGCATTTTGGATTATCTTTTATCTGAACCTTCATTAGTACAAGCAGCTGCAATGACTACTTTTTACATTGTGGTACTAAAATCTCTAATACTGCTTTTTTTCCTTAAGTTCACCATGATATAAAAATGTCCATTATAAAATGGTTATCCACAGCTAAATTCTTGCAAGAGAACGAATGTTCTCCTATACTATATTCATGAGCAAGCATGAATATTTTAAATCAATACATAAGGAACTTAAAAAGATCAATAAAGTTATTGATGAGAAAATTATTCTTGGCAAGAGCTACAAAGAAGAATCTATGCGTCATAAATTTCTCCTTACACAAATCCGCAAATTGCAAAATAGTCAGATGATGTATAAATTCATGACTTTTCTATTCTAATATGTTTGAAACATACAAAAACAAAATAGTAGCGTTCTACAAATCCAACAAGCGTATGCCAAGTTATTCAGAAATTATGAAAATTACCGGACTCAAATCAAAGAGTCCGGTATTTAAGCTCGTCGGCAAGCTCGTCGAGCAAGGATTCATTGGGAAAGACGCAAACGGTAAACTTATCCCCAAGCAATCATTTAACAGCATTACACGACTTTCTCAGACAGTATCTGCCGGATACGGTGCAGCTGTGGAAGATGAGGTGGGGGAAAAGGTTGACCTTGATGATTGGCTTGTCAGAGATAGTAGCAAGACGTTTGTACTTGAAGTAAATGGAGATTCGATGAAGGATGCCAGCATTCTCGATGGTGACAGTGTCCTTGTTGAACGGACGACTAACTTCAAAGATGGTCAAATCGTTGTCGCGCTTTTAAACGATGGCTATACAGTCAAATATCTCCGGAAAACACAAAAGTCTATGTATCTTGAACCAGCAAACAAAAAGTATAAACCCATATATCCAACTGAAGATAATCAAATAGAGCTTGTCGCTGTGGTAAAGACAATCATACGAGAGTTATAAAACATAAAGTAAAACAAAAGTATCTTGACAGGATATGTAAGTAGAGTATTCTATTTTCAGAAAGCTATTTAAATCCAAAAACTACTAGTATGGCCACATCCAGCAAGCTCAGTGATAAAAAGAAAATAGTAAAAATAAAAAACTGGTATATGTATGCAATTTGCATCCTTGTTGCCACTACCTTAGGTGTGTATAGCTATCAATATTTTTGGGAAATATATCCTAAAAGCGATAATCCATATAGCTATATGATATTTATATCAATGCCTATTGGACTGTTGTTTAGTCTAATATTACTCATGGCAATTGCCGATTGGAGAGATGTGTTTATGGTTACTATTTCGAGACGCATGTACTATATGATAAAAAATATTTTAGATAGGATTATTTTCCTACTAACAATAATTGGTATAACATTGTTCCTACTAATTTTCTTTACACTTATTGTTATTTTAATTTAAAAAACTTCTGGTATTTCCAGAAGTTTTTGTTTTGATAACGATTATTGTACTAATTTGTACATTTTAACATGTGGCTCATCACGTAATAGAAATATGTCAGATTGTATAGACCAGCCTAATTTTTTATAGAATCCTATCGCTGATTGTCTGGCATTACACCAAAATTCATGAATATTTGTTTCGAGAATTATTATTGTCTCAGCGGTTATTAGTAATTCTTTACCGATTCCATACCCTTGGAACTGAGTATGTGTTGCCATGCCGCGCAGTTGATATGCAGGTTTTTGTTCCCAAACGTTTAAAATAAATGTGGCGCATCCAAGGATATTTCCTATAGGGTTGCCAGTCGGATCTTGCCAGTAAGCTCCAAAATGATAGGTTGTACTCTCATTATCGCCTATAAATATGGCCTCATCTTTTGGCAGGCCTTGCCTTAGAATGTGATGCCTAAGATCAAATATTGCTTCAATATCTACTTTTATTGCAATACGAGCAAGTATGTTATTTTCAACCATTATAAATTTTTCATTACAATACCATATCAAAAATAATATGTACACCTAATGAGATGTAACAAAAATACCTGTTTTGCGTTACTATATAGGCATGAAATCACATACACGAAACATATTGTTACTGGCAGGTGTTGTTCTCATTGCTCTATTTTTTATAATAAGCAATAAGTACAACTTGCCTGTAGCTATACCCAATGAATCTGAAGATATACCTACAATAAAATTTGATGCGCCAATCTTTATTTCACCAATTAGTGATCTAGGGTTAGATACTAGTACGCTGTCAGGTTATTTTTCTCTCGCTCCTGATGGCTCAAAAATTCTTTTTAATGGTATGGGAACAGATGATGAAGTGCATACTGCTGTTGCGCATTTGGATACAGGTAGTGTTGAAGATTTAGAAGGGAATTTACTTTCTGGTTGGGTAGATAGCGATCTGGTTGTACTCACAAGTAATACTGATATTGTGTTGCATGATTTTAAGACTGATAAGATATATACGATACCGTCCGATGGCAACATGTACCAAGGCTCACTTTCTCCAGATAGGAAGTGGTATGTCTATCACACACAACAAGGCTTGCGACTGTTCAATCTAGATACTCAAGCGGTCACTGTGCTTTCAACTAATAACTACGATGGCGCACATGCATGGTATGCAGACTCAAAACATATCCTCGGGTATAGAGGGACCGATGAAAATCTATTTGAAGCAGGCAAAGGCAAGCAGTTGGCTATCTGGGACATAGAGACCAAAACATATCAGGATCTACATGTAACACTTCCTATTCATACGCTCAAATATGTTGAATGGCTTGTTCCAGACCATATAGCAAGAGTTGTGGCAGGATATGATGACGGATCACATGATTACATCGTCAATATTGATAAAAACATGGTAGTTGATCTAGGTGATACATCAGGGATGCTTATGGGTGGTATTGCTATTGATCAGAGTCTGGGCTTGATTGCCTATGTCGGACCAACATACTCAATAAGCGGGGACACAAAAAATAGCGCTAAAGTGTACACATTTGATGGGGTCATACAGAAAGAAGTACCATTTGCATTTAGTCCTGATCCGAATGCATATGAGAGTAGGGAAAGTGTACGAATACTGAGTGATCATGAACTTATATATATTAAAAAAAATGCAGACAAGGGTAGTGCGGCAACAGCATCAATCATAAAACTAGACCTTACAACTCAGGAAGAAATCACACTCCGAGTAGTTGATGCTTCGGTAAAGCAGATTGCAGTATTGCCTGATCATACAGCTTGGATTACCGCAGATGCGAAGCAGTTTTATATCGAGAAGCTATAGTATCAAATAAATATACAAAATGATATTTGTGTGGTAGAGTATTTGACACGTTCTTTAAAACAATAAAAAAGGAGGATATAATGCCGAAAAGGTTAGATTTAAGCAATAAGGCATTTTTTGAAATTAAAAATTGGCTAGTAGATACATTAAAATATCGACAAGTTGGTAGAACAGAATTTCAAAAGGACTTTGAAAGATTGGGATTAGTTCCGCCAAGACCCAGAGAAGGTAGGGAAGTAGGTTTTGTATTAACAATGAATGGCTATACAGCAAAAGTCTGGCCAACGTATGATATTGTACATGGAAAATTTATAGAAAGTGATGCTGCCTGGTTCCTGATTTGCAAGGGAGACAACGCTCTTTATTTTTCTGGGCCAATTCATAGAACAGAGCATTTCGTTCAGACCCTAGTTTCACTTGCCTGGATTGGTAGAATACGATTGGAAAATTGGCCACTATGCCCAGAAGAAATGTGTAGAGCAACTATGCAAATTGGAACTGGAAAGAAAAATTTAAAACAAAAGTATCTCTATTGCCCGCACAAAGAATATCATTTAGATGGTGAGGTTAGAATGGAAAGTTGGGACTATGGTATGCCCTGGCAATTCTATCCAAAAGCACATAAGTTTGTTTTGGAAAGGAGAAAGAGGAGAGCTCGTTGGTATAAAAAACTCAAACAAGATGGCAAAGAACCAAACCAAGCAATGAAGAGGAGAAAAAAGTGGAAAATAACGAAACCACAAAATATTAGACATTAGACCCGTATGAATATTACGGGTTTTTTATTTATTCTTATGCAACCACATGTATATATCTTCAAGAGCTTTGACAGCATCTCCTACGGCGATGTTGTTCTGATGGTAAAGGCCATTGGTGACATCGCCGGCTGCCCAAACACCAGAAACACTTGTGCGTTGGTTCATAGGATCAACAACAATTTTCTTCTCTTCGTTAAGTGTGACAAATGATGCAACAAAATCTGTATTTGGAATTTGGCCGATTTCTACGAAAATCCCGCCAGTTGGAAGTGTTGTCTCTTCGTTCGTATTTTTGTCTTTAAATGTAATTGATTCGATAAATTGTGAACCGCTAACTTTCAATACATCAACATTTTTGTAGGCTTTCATGTTTGGATTCGCAAGTACTTTGGCTACCGTCACTTCATCTGCTCGGTAAGTATCGCTACGGTGTAGGAGGGTAACACTAGGGCAGTACGCAAGTAATTGTGCTGCAGTTTCAAAGCCAGCATTGCCGCCACCAATCACAACAACATTCTGTCCTGCAAAAAGCGGACCATCGCATGATGCACAATACGTAATACCTTTATTCTCATATTCGCTCGCATTCTCTGCCTCAAGCTTCCTTCGTCCAGATCCTGTGACTATGAGGACTGATCTTGATTCATACGTTTTGCCATCATCTGTGGTTACATTAAAACCTGAATCAGTCTTGGCAATAGTTGTCACTTTGACGCCTTCAACTAGATCGAGCATGTCAGCTTTATACGCAAGGACGTGATTTTTGAGAGTTTTAGCTAGATCGTTACCACTTATTTTTTCTGTTCCAATCCAGTTCTCGATACCTTCTGAGACCGTTGATTGTCCACCGAATTCGTAGGTGAGCATAAGCGTCTTCAAACGCTTACGAGAAGCATATACAGCTGCTCCCGCGCCTGCTGGCCCGCCTCCTAGTATAAGTAAATCGTATTTCATGACAGAAGTATACCATATGGGTCAATATGGGGAATATAATAAAATTCCGCTTTGAAGCGGAATTTTATTTAGGCAATTTTACTTTTTTGAACGCCTTAAGAAGGCTGGTACACCTCGCCAGTCATCGTTATCTTCATCAAATATATCGATATCTTCCTTTTTAACATCACCTTTCTTTACATAATCAGTTGGGAGTGCATTATGAATTTCTTTTTTATTTGAAGCCATATCACCAGTTGCATCAATTTCACCAACATCTACTTTTTCGATTTTTTCAATTCGGTCATTTTGGAACAATGATCGCTTTGGCATAGCAGATGCGTTAAATCCTGTTGCAATGACGGTCACTTTGATCTCGCCTTTTTTCAAACGGTCATCCTTGATGGTGCCAAAAATAACTTTTGCATCTTTATCGATAGATTCAGTAATTGTCTTGGCCGCTTCTTGGATTTCAAGTATGCCGAGATCTTCACCTCCTGAGATAGCAAAGAGTACGCCACGAGCACCATTGATAGAAATATCGAGTAGGGGAGAATTAATAGCCTGGAGCGCTGCAGTTTGTGCACGATTTTCGCCTGAGCCATAACCAATACCCATCAGTGCTGAACCTGCATCTGCCATGACAGCCTTGATATCAGCAAAGTCGATGTTGATAATACCAGGAGTCGTAATGAGATCTGAAATACCTTCGACAGCTTGTCGGAGGATTTCATCACAAAGTGCAAATGCATCTTTGAAGCTAGTATTTTTATCAGCGATCATGAGCAGACGATCATTTGGAATAACTAAAATTGCATCAACTTCTTTTTCAAGTTCTGCAATACCGTTCTCAGCGATCCGCATTCGTTGGTTGCCTTCGAATGAAAATGGTTTGGTTACAACTGCAACTGTGAGAATGCCTTGCTCTTTGGCTGCGCGTGCAACGATAGGTGCTGCACCTGTTGCAGTTCCGCCTCCTTGTCCGCAGGCGATAAATACCATATCTGAACCTTTGAGTGTATCTTGAATTTCTGCTTTGGTTTCTTCTGCAGCTTTTTTGCCAATCTCAGGATTCATACCGGCACCGAGACCTTTTGTTAGATTTTTACCAACATGGATTTTCTTATCAGCAAGTGATTTGTGCAAGTCCTGCGTATCGGTATTCATGCAAATAAACTCCACACCCTTTATCTTGGATTGGATCATGTGGTTAATGGCATTGCCTCCAGAGCCGCCAACACCGATAACCTTGATTCGTGCAAATGTTTCTATATCTGGGTTGATTTTAGGCATATAAAATAAGCTTTTTTCACCTACGAGCGCTGGTGAATTAATAATGCTCGTCTTATGGGGCATCATAGCAGAAAAGCCAAAAAAGATACAGCCTAGGGTAAGAGCTGGTTTCCTATGCGAAGGAAGAACTGTTTTATTGATTCCAGTAATCCTGAAGAAGAATCAGGACGACGTTTTGCGGTGTCATCGCGATCAAGGACACAAAGTCCATACGCAACTGCAAATGCAGTGTCGCGTAGTTTGCCTTTGGTGCGTTCGACGAGAATATCAATACCAAATTTTGCTGGTAGTCTTAGTGCTGCTCGTGCTGCCTCATCTATCATGGGAAATTGGGAACTTCCGCCAATCAGTATTGCACCGGCAGGCAGGAGGCCGTTACGACGGATTTTTTTTAATTGCGCATCAATAAGATCAAACATATCTTCAAGTCTAGCATTGACTATTTCATCCAGTTTCTTTTTTGGTGTGTTGCTCATGATACTGCCGATTTTGATACCATCAGCTTCTTCAAGAGGAATTTTGAGACCAAGCGCAATATCATTTGTTATGTCATTGCCTCCAATAGGAAAAATTTGTAGCGAGACTAGTTTGTTATCCTCGTAGACAATTGTTGAAAGTGTTTCTGCTCCAAAATTTGCGAGCACGCAGCCAGCCATACGTTGCTTATCAGATAGTATGCCGGCAGCACTAGCAACTGGTGCAGGGACAACGTCGATTACCTCGAGTCCAGCGTCAGAAACGGCTACAATAAGGGAGTCAATATGTTGGCCAAGTGCAGTAACAAATAATGATCTGACTTCGAGTTTTACTCCTTTCATGCCTTCAGGTTCTCCGAGAAGCTCTTTACCATCTAAGCGATAGGCAATCGGGTAGCTATCAATTATTTTCTTATTTGCAATAATAATTGATTCCTCAGATTGATCCAAAGCTTTCTTGACATCAAGGTGAGTAATCTCACTATCGGCTTTTGAAATAATTGCGCTACCGAGGCCTATGTCAGTACCTAATGTAATACCACCAATACCGATCATGACCTGCCGTACTCGTACGCCCGCGCTTTTCTCTGCTTCAGCCAATGCTTGTTTAATACTCTCACACGCAAGTTTAAGATTTGTGATGTAGCCATGATGTATACCTAAAGACGGTGCAGTGCCTACACCTAAAACTCTTGGATATTCTCCAGATTTTTTTTCACAGACGACTATGCGAGTAGTTTGTGAACCAACATCAATACCAGCTAGAATGGTGCGTATCATTCGAATAAGAAAAAGAGTAGAACGCTTTCTTTTTTAAGCAATAATATGGAAATGTTTTTTCCAACGTTCCTCTTCTGTATCCATCTTACTACTATGTTCCATTCCTTTCAAATGAAGCATACCGTGGATAAGTAAATACGCGAGATGCTTTGTGTAGTCTGCTCCAAGATTTTTTGCTTCTTTTTTAATTAAGCCAAGTTCAAGCATCAATTCACCACTTACAGGAGATAGAGAAAAACTTAGAATGGTTGTTGGTTTATCTTTTTTTCGAAAGCGAAAATTAAACTTTTTTGAAACAGCGGGAGTGGCGATGATGATTGATAGATCGTATGTTTCGCCTAGGATTGCATTTTTTATAGACACCAAAGGCAAGCTTGGAAGCTTGCCTTTGGTCATTGATGAAATAGCTACAGTATCAGTCGTGTACATTATCGTCCTCGTTCTACATACTTACCTAATTTCTTGAGACGCTCAGTTTCTTTGCGTCGTTTCATTTTTTTGAGAGCACTTTTTTTCTGGGTCAGTTTTGAAGGGCTTCGTTCGCTGTAGCGATTGCCTTTTACTTTAGGAAGAATACCGGATTCTTGGACTCGGCGCATAAAACGACGAATAACACTTGCGTTATTTTCGTTTGCGTTTTTCTTTATTTCAATGGTTGTAATTGACATAGGAAAACAATAGCATAGAAAAAGCAGCCCCGCAAGATCTCAAAGGAGGACATCCGAATCTACATGGATAGAGACTGATGGAGGTAGACATGCTAATTTTTCATACAAGGTAAAATCAAACTCATTTTTTTCTGTTAAATAATTGATGTTCCAGCATTCTCGAGATAGTTTGACTAAACATGTTTCTACTGACATCTTTTTGTTACTAGAATAGCCAGAAAAGAAGTAGTGTGTCTCATTTGCTAAAAAATTTGTAAGCATAGCATGGACAGCGTTGCGCTCTTCTCCATTACCGCCATATTGGATGCGAATGAGAGAAGCAAACGGTGGATACTTGTATTTTTCTCTATCTCGAATTTCACTTCGATAAAAATCAGCATACATGCCATGCATTAGTTCCTGGTAGATATTTTCCTGCTTGGTGCGAGTTTGTACGAATGTATGCTTTGTTGCCAATTGGCGGACTTTACTACTTAAGCGAAGTATTTTTTCATTCATATTAAAACTTGGAATCGAAAATAATGAATCAAAAGAAGTAATGAGTGTAATAGCAACTGGTGTACTCAAATAGAAGAGTGCCATTTCTGTTCCGACTAAGATACTGCCTGGTGTTTTATAATATTGCTCGACAAGCTCGTAAGCTTCTTTGTTTGAATGAACAGTATCTTTGCTCAATATAAAAACTGGTACTTTTGCAAAAGTTTCTTTTACTTCTTCAACAACACGCTCAATCCCTATACCAAGTGGTACTAATTGCCAATTGCCGCAGTACGTACATGTGCGTTCTGTTGTCTCTGTGCTCTGACAATGAGAACAATAGAAAATTTTTTGTTCTGAATGGGAATCTTTGCTTTGTTTTAAAATTAAGCTTTGGCCACACTTTGTGCATCCTACGCGTTGTCCACAGTCGCTACAGATTGTAATGGGGGCGTAATTTTTACGGAGCGTAAATATAAATGAATGCTCGCCGTGTTCGATAGCATTTGCCATCGCAGCACGTGCTTGCAGTGAAATATTTTTAAAACTGTCTTTATTTTTTTGATCTTTCATATGTATGACATCAAACATTGTCACACCCGGTAGTCGCATACTAATGGGTGCATACTCTGTTGCCTCGTGAGTCTCTAATCGATGTAGTGTCTCTATTCGCAAGATAGTATCCGCAAAAATTATTTTTGCTTTCATGATTACCGCGTAGGTCTCTGCAATCACACGCATATCTAGGTATGGCCTTGCTAATCCCACATATGCCTCAGAACTCTCAGATTCAATAATAATTGTTTTGATATCTTTTCTTGGAATAGAGAGAAAACTTCCTGTGCCAATAATAACAACTGGATGTTTTTCATCCATAATCTTGTTGTAAAAAGCTAGCAATTGTTTGTCTGATACAGAATTGTGCAACATGAACGTATAGGGTTCTATGCCTTTTTGAAGTTGCTCATGTAAAACGGTAATATCAAAAATAGTTGGCGCACAAATGTATACCGATTGCTTGCGGGCAAATGATTCGCGGATCAGAGTTTTGTAATGTCCTAATCGCTCCTCCAAACATGCTTGTAGCAAGAGTCGTTCAGTACGTAGTGGCAACTTTTTCTCTGTTTCGACAGCGCCTATTTGTAGTGTATTTGCGCGTTTTAAATATATGGAAGGGATAAGGCTTTTAAGAATGGCGCCAGTACTTGCGACATAGTAGTAATGCAAAACTCTGGCTAATTCTAAAAATTCTAAAGATATGAATGATGGACCAACAATGCTTTTTATTTTCTTTAGTGTATAGGAGCTATTTTTAAGAGCTTGCTTTTCATACACAGCGTCTTCGCATTCGATAACAAGCGCGACAATATGACGTTTTGCAATAGGCACTGACACTAAGGTTCCAATGGCAATAGGAAGTGAGGAGAAATAAGATAATGATTCCTTTTGAATACCCCGTGACAAGGGAATGACGCGGACTATTTTCATACACCTAGGGTAGCATATTTGCCACCTAGATGCTTTTTAGAATTTTTATGTCTGCGCCGATTGATCGCAACCTCTCGTCGATGCGCTCGTAGCCTCGTTTAATTGCGTAGACATTCCTCAGTATTGAAGTGCCTTTGGCACCAAGCATGGCAACAAGGATCATCATTGAAGGTCTAAGCGCTGGTGGACAAATAATTTGGGCAGGTACGAGTTTGGTGGGTCCTTGGACGAGAACTCGGTGGGGATCAGCAAGCGTGATTGATGCTCCAAGTCGATTGAGCTCAGTAAAATAAATAGCGCGATTTTCCCACATCCAGTCATGGATAAGTGTTGTTCCTTCAACTTGAGTTGCAATAGGTACAAAAAAAGGTAAGTTATCCGAATTAATGCCAGGATAGGGAAGTGGATGAATTTTGTCTTGGGGGGCAACCATAGATGATGAGTAAACGGTTATATCAACAAGTTTTGTGCGATTGTTGAAGGATAGGTATTCTTTTCCATAGGAAGTTTTGAGACCCATCTTTTCTAATTTCAAAAGCTCAAGTCGCAAGAAATCAATTGGGCAGCGAGTAATCGTAAGTTTTGATTTAGTAACAATCGCAGCAGCTATAAACATCATTGACTCAATTGGGTCTTCGCTGTTTGTGTATTCAATTGTTTCTTTGATTTCACTTTTGCCATGGATGACAAGCGTTGTGGTGCCAATGCCTTCGATACTCACTCCTAATTTTTCAAGAAAAAAGCAGACTTCTTGCACTTGGTAATTTGGTGGAGCAAAACGAAGTGTTGTTGTGCCTGGAATAAGTGCAGAAGCTATGAGTACATTTTCGGCAGCCGTATCACTTGCTTCATACAGGGTAATATCAGCTGAGTGCAGTTTGCTTGCTTTAATTTCATATACAGATTCTTTTGTCGTTATTGCCACTCCTAATGATTCCAATGCGTACCGGTGCGCCGCTATTGTTCGTTCGCCCATTTTGCATCCGCCAGCATGAGGAATAACAAATCGCTTTTTGTTGTGTACAAGTGCTCCAATGAGCATAATAATTGATCGTATGCGAGCAGCTGAAACATTATTGAGTGATTCAGTTCTGAATACTTTCGGTGGGGTAATGCGAATGCTATGTTCTGCTATCCATTCAATTTTAACCCCGATACTCTCAAAGACTTCAATCATCCGGTATAGTTCTTCTATTTTAGGAATACCATGAAATACTGTTGGTGCTTTATTTATCAGCGCAGCACAAAAAAGTCCCATAGTTCCATTTTTAGAAGTATTAGTTTCAATAGTCCCGTGTAATTTTTTGCCACCAGTAATTTCGAAGTCATCAGTGAGATCTGCGATACGTACAACATTTTGTTTCAATACACCACTAATTTTTGAGAGTTGCTTCGTGGTGAAATTCTGCTTGCCCTTTTCCATGCGAGCAACAGCGCTTTGGGAGGTCTGCAGTGCACGAGCAAAGTGCTTCTGGGTCATATTGCTGGCTTCACGACGAGTTTTTATAAATGTTGCAATTTGTTTTTGAGCAGACTCTTTTTTCATGTTTGTACTATATCACATGTGATATACTTTTTATATGAAAATTATTGACCATATTTCGCTTGAGAAGCTATCTACATTTAGTATTGGTGGTACTGCGAGGCATGGCATTGTCATTTCAGACAAAAATGATATTCCTAAAGCGTTTGCATTTGCCGAGGAACAAAAGCTTAGAGTGCATGTTACAGGTGGTGGATCTAATACCATATTTGATGATAGTAAAGAGTTGCCACTTTGTATACTTAAGATAGAAATTGATGGCAAGGATGTACACAATCAAGGAGATAAAATTCATATTTCATTTGGTGCTGGGGTATCTTGGGATGAGGCAGTGCAATATACACTCGATCATAATGCAAGCGGCATCGAAGCATTATCAATGATACCAGGCACTGTTGGTGCTGCCCCGGTACAAAATATTGGTGCGTATGGTCAAGAAGTTTCGCAGACGATTTATGCTGTACATGCATATGACAGCATTGGGAAAAAATTTGTAACATTATCGAATCGCGATTGCGAGTTTTCTTATAGACAGAGTATTTTTAATACAGTGGCAAAAAATCGCTATGTTATTCATTCGGTTACGTTTGCTCTTTCAATGGAATTGCCAGCAGTACCTGTGTATGCGGGAGTATCAGAATTAGTCCAGGCAAAAACGGAAGGAAGTTTGTTGGAAAAAATTAGAGAATCAGTCATGGAGCTCCGTAAAAATAAACTACCAGATCCTTCACATATTCCAAATTGCGGCTCATTTTTTAAGAATCCGATAGTCGCAAATAATCTTATCGAGACTCTGCAAGCTGCTTATAAAACTATGCCAGTCTATAAAGTAACTGATAAGCAAAGTAAATTATCAGCCGGGTGGCTGATCGAGCAGTTAGGTTATAAAGGTACAACCATTGGCCCAGTTGGCATATATGAAAAAAATGCTTTAGTACTTTACAACCGAGGTGGTGCAACACTTATTGATCTAGAACAAGCCATACGAGAAATTACTACCAAGGTGAGTAATCGTTTTGCTGTTACACTTATTTGTGAGCCTCTTATTCTTAAAATATAAACCAATATGGAATTAGAAAAAATATTTATTGATATCCCAATAGAAAAAATTCATGGCAGTTTTGATTGCAGTGTTTCTCATATGACGCTCGATTCTCGCGATGTGCGTGGTGATTCAATTTTCGTAGCAATCAAAGGGGACAAGAGCGATGGTCATGTATTTATTGACTTGGCGATTCAAAGTGGAGCATTAATGATTATTTGCTCAGTGATGCCAGAGAAAATCCATGAAAATATAACCTACGTTTGCATATCAAATATTGAAAGGTTTATTGGAGTTATTGCAAGTCGGTTTTATGGACATCCATCAGAAACACTAAAAGTTATTGGTGTTACAGGAACTAATGGCAAGACGACTATTGCAACACTTCTATATAAAGCAGTGGGACATTTAGGGAAAAAAGCCGGCCTTATTTCGACAATCGAAAATTATGTCTGTGAGAAAGTATTGCAAACAAGCAACACAACACCTGATGCCATAACAATACAGCGATTATTCCGTGAGATGATCAATGCAGGATGCGAGTATTGTTTTATGGAAGTCAGTTCTCATGCGCTTGTGCTTGGACGTGTCAATGGCATAAAATTTCATGGTGGAATATTTACAAATCTAACACTTGATCATTTGGATTTTCATAAAACTCTTTCTAATTACTTAGAAGCCAAAAAACTATTTTTTGATATGTTGCCACAGGGTGCATTTGCACTTGTAAATAGTGATGATGAAGCAACTGCAAAATTAACTAGAGATACGAAAGCAACTATTTCGACCTATGCACTTTTAAAGGACGCTTTTTATAAAGGTGAAATTAAAGAATTAGTATTTCCTAAAATGGCATTTGAGATTAATGGACTCCAGGGTAATTTTAAGCTAGTTGGGGATTACAATGCGTATAATATTTTAGCTATATATGGCACATTACAAATATTGGGCTTTGAGCCAAACAAAAGCATACAAATAATTGAACGACTTGATGGAGCTAGAGGTAGGTTTGAAATATTAGTATCAAAACTTGGCGCTATAGCAATTATCGATTATGCGCATACTCCAGACGGTTTGCAAAATGTTTTAAAAACTATAAGTAATATAAATCAAAACAAGCATAGCATTATAACTGTATTTGGATGTGGAGGGGACAGGGATAGAACCAAACGGCCACTCATGACTGAGATTGCACTACGCTACAGTAATAAAGTTATAGTAACAACAGATAATTCTCGTAGTGAAAATCCAGAAAACATAATTGCTGATATGGTTGCGACTCTTGCAGAAAAGACAAATATTGAAATAATTCTAGATCGTAGTTTGGCAATTGCAACTGCGGTGAAATCATTACAATCGGGAGATATTGTGCTTATTGCAGGTAAGGGTCATGAAATGTATCAAGATATCAAGGGTCTCAAAACTCATTTTAGTGACAGAGAAGAAGTAGAAAAAATTTTTACATTTTAGGAAACTTTTTTTCAAAAAATATAGGCAAGGTTTGGGGTAAGTTATCAAGGCCGCCTGAAGACATTAGGACAACAATATCATCTGCGCCAACTTTTTCATTAAGAAATTGTGTTGCTTCGGTATTCGTACGTACTCCGATGGCCTGAGGTGTATGGATATGTACACGATCAAGAATTTCCTCAAATGAGCTTTGTTCATGGGATGCTTTGCCATGGGTTGGCGGTTCAAAAATAACTACATTGTCAGAATCTCGGAAAAGGTCATCGTACCAAGGCAGTGCAGCCTTATTTCTCCAACTAAATGTATGTGGCTCAAAAACGGTTATTATTTTTTTATTTGGAAAATGGAGTTTTAGTGCGTCAAAAACACTTCTCGCTTTTGCGTAGGATGAGCCAAAGCCATCATAAATATGCACAGTTGTTTTTTGTGACTTTAAATTAATTCTTCCCTCTAAGCCTTCGAAAGATGCAAGTGCGAATTTAATTTCATTTGGTGTAAGTAAATTTTTTTCTAACAATACAGCGCTGACACCGATGCAATTTTCGATATTGTGTTTCCCAAGTAGTTTAGTTTCTAAAGATATAATTTTTTCCTCATCGTGATAAAGATCAAAGCTTGTTATATGGTCAAAAATTAGATTTTTTGCGTACCACCCATTTTGGTTAGCCAGACTGTATGTACTTTTGTTTGATTTGGTCTCTCTTAGTAACTGTGGAATATTGGGATGTTCGATTGCTGCGACAATGAGTCCATCACTTGGTAGGTTTTGTAAAAGTTTCTTGTATGGTTTTAAATAACTTTCTTCTGTTGGAAATATATTGAGATGGTCATGTTCGCCTGAGGTGAGTAATAGAGTGCTTGGGGTATAGTAAAGAAATTTTGAAGTAAGATCCCAATTAGCGGATGGGTATTCATCGCCTTCAATAATAAAAAGTTCACCATCACCCAAGTGAGCTGTCTCTTCAAAGCCTAAGGGCACGGCACCAATAAAATAGCTAGGGTCTTTGCCATTTTCTTTGAGACACCAGGCAAGCAACGCGGTACATGTAGATTTGCCGTAACTTCCTGCCACAACGATAGTCTCCTTATCTTTTGCCAGCTCTCTAATAATTTCTGGAAACGATGCAATCCGAATGCCAGAATCAAATGCTGCTTTCACTTCTTCATTTTTCTCTGGTACCAATTCTGCATGTTTGCCAATAATAATGACATCAACGTCACGTGGAATATTTTCTTTTGCATAGTGTGGTGAAAAAGAAATATGCTGATTTACTAGATAACTAAATACTGGTTCGTATGTGCCACTATCTGAGCCGGTAATTTCCCAGCCTCTCTGTTTTAGCATGCTCGCAACACCACTCATGCCTTTGCCGCATATACCAATAAAGTGTGCTTTCATAACAAAACTATATCACATTAGCCTATGAGTACTTCTTTCATTGTAAGTAGGTATTCACCAAACAAATCTGAAGATTGAGATTTATTCTCTGATCCCAATAGGATATCGATCGGGTGCAAATTTGGCTGCTTTGGAAACATGCCTGTTGTCAAGTTATCTGTTGGCACTTTTTCTGGTTTGTATTTAGTAAATAATGCAAGCTTTTGCCACTCCTCTTTGTATTTTGAAAGGTATTCTACTTGTCGAAAACTGCCGAGACATTTGAAATGATTAAGTAATGAGAGAATAGTAAAAACAAGCAGTGTGCCAGGGCATAGATCTCGCGATTCGAAAGCTTCAAGCAGGTTTTCTTTAGTTAATTTTATTACGGTTGATTTGCTTTGTATAAAACCTTTGTAGAGAATAAATGTCTCTAGTTTGGAATGCTTACTATTTGATTTACCGTAAAATAGACAAACCTTTTCTCCAAATGCTCTTATGATCTGCTCTTGGTGCTCCTCCTTTAGAAGTATTTTTGTTATTGGATGATTATCGTTTTCTAGTACCTTTTTTATATACGACATGATTACTTCATTAATATCTACATAAACAGACGTAGTCTGTGGGAATAGACGTTTGGCAATTTTCGAATGGTTTCCCAAAACCCATGCTGAAAAAGAAGTTTCCTCATCTGGTAGTGCAAATACTGATTTTGCTGTATCGGTAAAGTATTGTGCGTAGTGGTGTGCTTTTGATGGGATAGTACTTCGATATACTAATGCGTCTTGCATAGAAGAAGGTATAAAAGATATTTTCCTGACTTCCGATACGGTTTGCGCAGATCGTGTCTCCGCTGAGATTATTTGCTCACGTTCTAAATCTTTGGGAAGCTTTACTAATGACTCAAGTTTAGTAGTAGCTCCATAATGAATGCAGCCAGGGCGAGTGAGATTCGAAAACGGTATACCAGAGAACATTGCAACAATATAGTAATCTTTTTTACCAAGTGATGAATTCGAAATCCAATCAATGCAAAACATTCGTGATGTATGAGAAATGCCTAAATGTGGTGCGGTTTGTATGACGCGTGATCGAGTAATATAGTCTCGTATGTTGGAACTTTCCTCAGTCGGATACCCTAATCTGGTGAGTTCTTCTTGGAATGCTTCATCTAGTGCTTGCTCAAGAGGTAAAATTGGTTTGTAGCTATAGAGTTCACGGCTGTAGTTTTTGATGGATAGATGCGCATGTGATTGGATAGCTTGAGCGAGGTAAGGTTTTTCTTGAGCTTCTAATATTTCCACGAGGCTTTCAATCTCTTTTTCCATATAGTTAGTATAGCAAAGTATTAATTTGATATGATAAAACCATGACAGATGTAGAACATATATATAAGCTCTATAAAGTGTGTCCTAAAGTTTTTACTGATTCACGAAAAGTTGAAGTAGGAGGCATTTTCTTTGCTCTCTCTGGTGAACAATTTGATGGTAACGCCTTTGCAGAAAAAGCACTTGAGCTTGGTGCCCGATCTGCAGTCATTGATAATGAAATATATAAAAAAGATGAGCGATATATCGTTGTACCCAATGTACTGCAATCATTGCAAGAGTTGGCAAGAAAACATCGTGAGCAATTTACGATTCCAATAATTGGCATAACAGGCAGTAATGGAAAAACGACGACAAAAGAATTGTGCAGAGAAGTGTTAAGTCAAAAAGGGTATGTGCTCGCGACGGAAGGTAATTTGAATAATCATATTGGCGTACCACTGACGATCCTTACACTCACTCATGAACATCAATACGCAATTATTGAAATGGGGGATAATAAACGCGGAGATATTAAAGAATTATGTCAAATTGCGAAACCAACTATTGGCATTATTACAAATGTAGGTAAAGATCATTTGGGTGGCTATAAAAACCAAAAGGAAAATGTCGCAACTAAGCTTGAACTCTTTGACTATCTCAAAGAGCAAAATGGTGTCGTGCTCGTCAACAGTGAAGATGCAGACTTGATGAATGCAGCAGAACATATTGAAAAGAGTATATATACACCGAGTAACTATGAAGTAAAACTAGAAAATGCATATCTTACGTACAAACAAAAAGACGCTTGGATACCAACAAAACTGTATGGATTATTTAATATTGCAAATATAGCTTGTGCTAAAGCGCTCGGAGATCATTTTGCTACAAATAATAAAGAGATGGATAAAGCAATAAGTAATTATGAACCGCTCCTCATGCGTTCGCAGATTGTAGAGACGAAGACAAATACGATTATTCTGGATGCTTACAATGCGAACCCATCATCAATGGTACTTGCGCTTGATTCATTCAATATACTTGAAAGCAAAAATAAAAAAGTCGCCATTTTGGGTGATATGTTGGAACTTGGAATTGAAAGTGAGGAAGAGCATAGAAAGATTGTCGACTTGGTTGAACAGTATGGAATCGAAGCTTATTTGTATGGTCCAGAATTCTATAAAAGTAAAAATGACAAAGCACTTTTCTTTCCAAATTTTGAAACGTTATTTGACCATATTACAAATATGAAATTTTCGAATACAACAATACTTTTGAAGGCATCACGTGGAATGAAAGTAGAGAGATTGGTGCCAGTACTGTAAAAAGAAATTCCCCATTCATCAGAATTGATAAAAGGGGAAAGATTTATATGCACCAGGGAAATGCACGTAGTGATTTATAATTACTGATGGTTGTGACAATAGTCCCAACACTTAGTCCTATTGGAAACCCGATATATACCGGAGTAATGGAAGAGTGTGTTAGCAATAGTAATGCAATAAATATTTGTATTGCAACGTAGCTGTACAGCACCTGGTTAATTTTAGGTCTATAAATTTCTACGGAGAGTGCTATGTCATTATTTATATCCTTAATAATGGCGTTAATTGCAATCTTTAAGGCAAAGGCTGTGAGACCCGCGCCATAAATGCTGAAGCCGAGGTTGAACACTAGTGCATTATTTTCATTTACGCTTATTAGTAGTACGATAGCAATTGCGATTGCAATAGAGTCGCCTATATTAGCCCAGATACTGGTTGGAGTAAGAAAGATGAGCTTGAATATCCGAAGTAGTTTCATTTGCTTTGATTTAAGTTAAAAGAATGTTGAATTTATTTAATCACATCTTAATACATTAGTCAATATTTTTTATCGTCCGGTCGAGAATATGCTATTATCAACTCCACATGGGACTTTTTTCTAAAAAATTAGGCATTGATTTAGGGACGGCCAACACGCTCGTGTTTGTTCCAGGCAAAGGCATTGTCTTAAACGAGCCTTCAGTTGTCGCTGTTTCTGAGCTCGATAATAAGATTTTGGCTATCGGCAACGACGCCAAAGAAATGATCGGACGCACACCAGAAAGTATTATTGCCTACCGTCCAATGAAAGATGGTGTGATTGCAGACTATAGGGTAACAGAGGCTATGTTACGTTATTTTATCTCCAAAGCTCTCGGCAAATGGAATCTCATCAAGCCTGAAGTTATGATCTCTGTGCCTGCGGGCGTGACCTCGACTGAACGCCGTGCAGTTGTTGAGGCTGCGATCAAAGCTGGTGCCAAGAATGCATATGTTGTCAAAGAACCGATCTTGGCAGCGATCGGAGCGGGTATACCGATCCATGAATCTCGAGGCTATATGATCGTTGATATCGGCGGAGGTACGACAGATGTGGCAGTGATATCTCTTGGCGGTATCGTTGCGTGCACGTCGGTCAAATGTGCTGGCAATAAAATTGATCAGGCAATCGCTGATTATATTAAGAAAACATTTAGCTTGGCTATCGGAGATAAGACTGCTGAAGAAGTAAAAATCCGTATCGGGGCAGCCGTACCACTCGAAGAAGAACTTACGATGACGATCAAAGGTCGTGACTTTATCCAAGGTCTACCACGCTCAGCACAAGTGTCGACCAATGAAATCGTCAAAGCTATCGATAGTGAACTTAGGCAAATGATACGCGCCATTAAAGATGTGCTCCAAGAAACCCCACCTGAGCTTGCCTCAGATATTATTGATCAAGGCATCATTATGACTGGTGGTTCTTCTATGCTTCGCAATCTACCAGACCTCGTATATAGAAAAACTGGTGTCAAAGCGAGACTCGCCGAAGATGCACTGTATTGTGTCGCCAAAGGCACTGGTATCGCTATCAACCATCTCGATACCTACAAAAAGACGATTATCTCTAAGCGTTAGACTATGGAAGATATTTTTGCGCATCTGTCACTTGAAAAGCTACATCATGCGTACTTAGTGCCGTATGCCCATGAAGGAACGAAGGCTGCATTATTGGAATTTCTCAAAAAAGAAAATGTTACTCTAACAGAGAATCCAGATATGTATAATGCAACATTTTCAACGTTTACTGTTGAAGATGCAAGCATACTTAAGTCTCAACAATTACTGCGAGGAATAGGGAACGGAAAAAAGTTTTTCATCATTTATTTTACTGCAATGACGAGTGAGGCTGAACATGCACTCCTGAAAGTACTTGAAGAACCAGCTCGTGATGTGCATTTTTTCTTTCTTACCCCACAGAGCGCAACGATGAAAGATACATTGCTATCTCGCATGCAAATTATCGTTGGAACATTTGCAAATGAAGAGATACGAAATGCAAAAATGTTTTTGGAATTCGCAATACAGGAGAGATTGGCATTTGTTACAAAATTCCTAAAGGCATTCGATGATGAAGAAGACACAGGGAAAGTTCGCAATGCATCGATAAAACTTTTGCAGGGTATTACATCGATACTCTATGACACGAACCATGATCTTGTACATACTAGCCCAGCATTATTTAGAGAATTGGAAAATTGTATTGTGTACCTCCATGATCGAGGGTCATCGCCAAAGATGCTTTTGGAACACATTGCACTAATGCTACCGTAAGTATCCAATTGTGATTTGTGCAGATACAAGAAAAAAGCTACACTTAGATCCATGGCATACAATTTCTCATCATTTAAAGATAAGATTGCGAAAGCGGAAGAATGGCTTTTGCATGAATACGCATCACTTCATACAGGACGTGCAAGTCCAGCAATACTAGACGGTATAACTGTCGAATCATATGGCACTATGCAGACACTAAAAAATGTTGCATCTATCGGTATTGAAGATGCCAAAACACTCAAAATCGCTCCGTGGGACAAATCACTGATTCCTGAAATCCAAAAAGCAATCGGTGCAGCAAATATTGGCCTATCAACAGCGCCGGATGATACAGGAGTTAGAGTTATTTTCCCAATGCTGACGACTGAAACGAGAGAGCGATTGGTCAAGGTCGTCAAAGAACGACTCGAGGATGCACGTATTACGATTAGAAAAGAGCGCGAAGAAGAACAGTCAAACATGAAGGATGCAGCAATGTCCGAAGATGAGCATTTTAGAGCTAAAGAAGAATTACAGAAGTACGTTGATGAAGCAAACAAAAAACTCGAAGGGTTGTTTGAGAAAAAGCAAACTGAAGTAATGAATTAAATATGTCTATACTTATTTTTATAATCGTCTTATTAGTGCTCGTTACTGTTCATGAATTTGGGCATTTTATTGTTGCCAAAAAATTTGGTATTAAAGTGGATGAATTTGGTTTCGGCTTCCCACCACGGGCAGCTGTACTCGGTAAAATCGGTGAGACGCTCTACACAGTAAACTGGATTCCATTTGGAGGCTTTGTAAAAATTTTTGGCGAGAATCCTGATACTGAATCAATGACCGGACCTGACAGTAGTAGAAGCATGGTGAATAAACCCAAACTCGTCCAGGCAGCAGTCTTGTTTGCTGGAATCTTTTTTAATATCGTTTTCGCGTGGATTCTGATTAGTGTTGGTTACATGACAGGATTGCCGACATCAGTCTCTGAGGCGCCGAAAAACGCGACTATTACAAACCAAGTATTGATGATTACAGAAATATTGCCAAATTCACCAGCACTAGCTGCAGGACTCAAATCTCAAGATATTATTACGAACATTTCAGCTGATGGCGATACGATAGGTATACTAACGCCAGAATCATTGCATGACTTTATTATTGCACATGGCGATAGTGACATCCTCATCACCTATGAACGCGACAAAGTAGAAGCAACGACGAGTGCACGTCCGGTAGCTGGCATTATTGGTACTGATAAGGGTATTGGTATAGCAATGGATGCCGTTGGTATTATTCGCTTGCCATTTTTCTCTGCGATAGGTAATGGTGCCAAGACGACTGCATACTTGTTAGTAAATACGCTCAAAGGTTTCGGCATGCTCATAAGTGGGGCGTTTAATGGAACAGGGAATTTAGATCAAGTGTCTGGTCCAGTGGGTATAGTGAAAATAGTTGGTGTGGCATATAACTTCGGCTTTGCATACTTACTCTCATTCACCGCACTCATATCGATCAATCTTGCAATCATCAACCTGATGCCATTTCCGGCACTCGATGGCGGACGACTACTCTTCATCCTCATCGAATCCATCAAAGGCTCACGTATTAATCCGAAGGTGGCAAATATTATCAATTTCGCTGGCTTCATAATATTGATAGGCCTGATGCTCCTCGTGACTGTGCATGATGTGATAAAACTTTTCTAAATATACAAAAAGAAAAACTAATGATATTCATTGGTTTTTCTTTTGCTTGAACAATTTTTGTTTTTCATGTATAGTATTTCTGCATTCCTTGCGGGGAATTTTTTATTTACACTATGGCAACCTACAAACAAATTAGAAATATCGCTATCATTGCTCACGTTGACCACGGTAAGACGACACTTACTGATGCGCTTTTAAAACAGCAAGGTATGACAGAAGGTGATGTAACGATGGATTCAAACGCGCTTGAACTTGAACGCGGTATTACTATATATGCAAAAAACACTTCGCTTTTCTATAAAGATACAAAAATTAATATTGTAGACACACCAGGTCATGCAGACTTTGGTTCTGAAGTTGAGCGCGTACTCCGCGCTGTTGATTGTGTGCTCCTCGTTGTTGATGCTCAAGAAGGTCCTATGCCACAGACACGATTTGTCTTGAAGAAGTCTCTCGAGCTCGGTATGAAACCTATCGTTGTCATTAATAAAATCGACAAACCTGCAGCTGATCCTAATCGTGTTCATGAGGAAGTATTAGAACTTTTCTTAGAACTCGGTGCCAATGAAGATCAACTTAATTTTGAAACTATTTATGCGATCGGACGGCAAGGTATAGCAAAGCGAAGTCTCACTGATGAATCAAAAGATTTAACACCATTACTTGATCTTATACTAACAGCTGTGCCAGAAGCATCTGGTAAAGAAGATGCACCGTTTACTGCACAAGTATTTAATTTAGCGTACGATAATTTTTTGGGTCGTATGGCTATTGTCCGGGTATATCAAGGTATCGTCGAAGATGGTAAAACGCTTACTGCAATCATGCCAAATGGTGAGCGTCGAGTAGGGAAAATTACCAAGCTCTTTACCTTTGAAGGTATCGCTCGTAAAGAAGTCAAAAGTGTTAGTGCCGGCGACATTGCCATGATTGCAGGTATTCCTGATATTTATATTGGCGAAACACTTTCTAATGATGCAGATATGGCTCCGATGCCTGCGATTGCGATCGATGAACCAACGATATCTCTTCGATTTCTTGTTAATGATTCACCATTTGCGGGGCGCGAAGGTAAGTTTGTTACGGGGCGTCAGATTCGAGAGCGACTTGAACGTGAGCTCGAGATAAATGTTGGGCTTCGAATTGATTTTGATACGAGTGAATACTTTTTAGTGTATGGACGTGGGGAACTTCACATTGCAGTACTTTTGGAAAATATGCGCCGAGAAGGTTATGAGCTTCAAGTGTCACAACCGCATGTCATCATTAAAGAAGAAAACGGCGAGAAGTTGGAACCATTTGAAGAAGTGGTGATTGATGTTCCGGAAGTTTCTTCTGGTGTTGTCATTGAAAAGTTAACCAAGCGCCGTGCGCTCATGACAGAAATGCGAGAAAAAGATGGTCGCATGCGTGTTGTTTTCGAAATGCCATCACGTGGACTTTTGGGGTATCGAGGTGAATTTGTTATTGATACAAAAGGTGAGGGTATTATTTCATCTCGCTTTGTTGGTTTCAAGCAGTATGTCGGCGAAATCAAAAAACATGAATTAGGTTCTATGACTTCTATGGTCAAAGGATTTGCGGCCGGCTACGCACTTTGGAATTTGCAAGACCGTGGTGTTTTATATATTGAACATGGCGCAGAAATATACGAAGGTATGGTTATTGGTAATGTGACCAAAGGGGAAGAAATGGTGGTAAATCCAAGCAAAGGCAAACAGTTGACCAATGTCCGTGCGTCAGGAACTGATGAAGCGATGGTGCTCAAACCGGCGTTTATTCTTTCTATCGAGAGAGGACTTGAGACTATGGCACCAGATGAATACCTAGAAATAACACCAAAATCAGTCCGATTGCGCAAAAAATACCTTACTGAGCTCGAACGGTCAAAGAAGGGCAAGGAGTAAAAAGGCTAGTTTTCCCCATTTTTGCACATGCTTGACAGGTTTTAGTATATCGAGTATAGTAAATATGACTTAGTTATTAACGTTTATATATTTATATATTTTATGGCAACAACAAGCTTCAAACCTAAACAAGTTACGAAAAAAATCTTATCACCACTTCAAGACCGTGCGTATGATGTTATCCTTTCCCGTTTCGGGCTAGGTGATGACGCCAAGCGCAAGACGCTCGAAGCTATCGGTGAGACATATGGCATTACTCGTGAACGCGTTCGTCAAATCGAAAACGCGGCTTTGCAGACGATCAGAAAATCAGATGATTTTAAAGAACAAGAATATATTTTTGATGAATTGAAAGGTATTATTGAATCATTGGGTTCTGTTGTTGCTGAAGATGATTTACTTGAACATTTAGCTAAGGATGAATCAACGCAAAATCATTACCATCTCTATCTGGTGCTTGGTGATGAATTTGAAAAAAGCAAGGAAGATGACATGTTTAAAGCTCGATGGAGCGTTGATCAAGAGGTAAGTAATAGCGTCCATACATCACTCGAGAAATTATATTCGTCAATCAAAGATGAAGAACTCATACCTGAAAGCGAACTTATTGCAAAATTCCTCGAGCATTTAAAGGATGTTTCAGAAGAATATAAAAATAAAGAAATTGCTCGACGATGGCTTAATATTTCTAAGAAAATCGACAAGAACCCACTGGGCGAATGGGGTAAATCAGATTCAGCAAATGTTAAAACCCGCGGTATTAAGGATTATGCTTTTTTGATGATGCGCAAGCATGGCTCTCCGATGCATTTCCGAGAAGTTGCAAATGCTATCTGTGATACGTTTGGTAAAAAAACTCATGTGGCTACATGTCATAATGAACTTATTAAAGATGGACGTTTTGTATTAGTTGGTCGTGGTGTGTATGCGCTTAAGGATTGGGGATATGAGGCAGGTGTGGTTAAGGAGGTAATCAGAAAAATTATCAAAAAAGAAGGTCCGCTTTCTAAGGAAGATATAGTAGAGAAAGTTATGAAAGAGCGTTATCTTAAGAAAAATACTATTCTTGTTAATCTCCAAAATCCAAAATATTTCAAGAAAAACAAACAAGGATTGTATACGATCGCATAAATTTTATTCCCGAAAAGAGCAGCAATAATTTTAAAAGTCTTCGGATCTCCTGTCAGCAGACAGGCCAGACATTTTAAAATTATTGCTGCTCTTTTTCTGTTACCCTCGTATGTAACTGTTTTTTATTATTTGCTATACTACACCCATGGAAAATCGAGGATTTGTGAATATACTGCTTATTATTTTTGGGTTTATTTTAGTAGGTATTATAGTAGGATTTTTTGCTTCGAGACATTCAGTTTCACCGATAGTATTCCCAAACATAACTGGCAAAGAAACCGCCTCACCATTTACGACATTTACTACTGCAAAATGCGGTCTTGTTATAACATCCCCAGAGCCTAATGCAACAGTAACAATACCCATTGTTGTAACTGGCTATGTAAATGGCTGTGGATGGAATGAAGATGATCAAAATGCCGGGACAGTAGTGCTCTTGAATGACCAAGGTCAGGTTATTTCAGGTACATACGTGCTATTTGTAGGTCAGCGCCCACTTTTTTCTTCTGCAAATTTTACAGCAACGATTTATTCTTCTGGCAAAAAAACTACAAATATGAGTCTGCTTTTCAAAAGCAATGATATTCCGTCAAAGCAGCAAATCTTCCAGCTTCCTCTTATATTAAATAAATAAAACATAGTATACTCTACATATATGGATCCGAGTTTTGTTGGTGGAACGTTTGTACAATTACTTTTCTTTATTTCATCTTTGGCGCCAATTTGGTTTCCGATTGTGTTGGTTTTCGTGGCATGGCATTCGTGGCTGCGTTATGTTCGACTTAGTTTCATTTCGAGCCTCAAATGGACACTCTTAGAAATTCGTTTGCCACGTGATGTATTTAAATCTCCTCAAGCGATGGAAATAGCGCTTGTTAATGCATTCCATCAAGGTGGGGGTGTGGGTACCTGGTATGCAAAATATTATCTTGGAAAAGTGCTCATGTGGTTTTCGCTTGAAATTGTATCTATCGATGGTAATGTCTTTTTCTTTATCCGCATCCCCTTAAATTTCAAAAGCTTGGTTGAATCCCAGATCTATGCCCAGTATCCTCAAGCTGAGATAAAGATTGTTGAAGACTACACCGATCGCATACCGCATGAAATGAAAACTAATGCATGGAGCATGTGGGGCACTGAATTTGAATTTACCAAACCTGACGTTTATCCAATCAAAACGTACGTTGATTATGGCTTAGATAAGAGCACGAGTAGCCTAGATCCTGAGCAGCAAATCGACCCTATGACGCAAATGATTGAGTTTATGGGCTCTCTCGGCAAAGGTGAACAATTGTGGCTACAGATTATTATCCAGGTTCATTCAAAGCGATTTTCAGAACCGGGTAAAATGTTTGGTGGTCGCAATTGGCAAGGGCTCGCAAAGGAAGAAGTACAAAAAATCGTCAAGGATGGATTGCTTACAACTGGTGATGAAAAAATAAAATCAACTCTCAATCTCACCAAGACACAACAAGATGTCATTACTGCCATTGATCGACATATAGAGAAGCCAGCATTTGATACAGGGATCAGGGCGATTTATTTAGCAGAGAAAGATAAATTTAATCCGATCAACATCGTCGGCTTGCTTGGTATGTTTAAGCAATACAATTCAAATACCCTAAATGGCTTCAAGCCACGTAACCTAACAGATTTTGATTACCCGTGGCAAGACCGAAGTGGTGCTCGTAAGGCCGCACTTAAATTAGAGATGTTTGAGGCATATAGACTTCGATCATATTTCAATGCACCACATAATAGTAAAAAAGCCGGGGGAAAACATATAATCAGAAAACCACTTGTACTATCAAGTGAAGAATTGGCCACACTGTTTCATTTTCCTGGTCGTGTATCTGAGACACCTTCATTTGGTCGTATTGAGTCAAAGAAAATTGAGCCTCCACAAAATTTGCCACTCTAACCTATGTCTTTTCAAGAAAATCCTACAAATGAGCACAGTATTTTACCTCGTACTTTTAATAAAAGTAATTTGCATTTTCTTATTAGACAGTGTATTTTTCTTGCTGTCATTTTATTTACGGCGAGACTTGTCTTTCTCATATTTGTACCGGCAGCTACGTTCACGCAAGGCTCGATTATTCGTGTGTCACGCGGGGAGAGTCTTATGCATGTGAGCGAAGAATTAAAAAAAAATAATATCATTTCATCCATTCCTCTATTTCAATTCTTTGTCGTACTTAATGGAGGTGATCGCAGTATAGTGGCTGGAGATTATTATTTTGGTAGTGCGCAGCCAGTCTATACTGTAGCCAAGCATATGGTAGAAGGCAATTTTGCTATTACTGCAACAAAGGTCACAATTCCTGAAGGATTTACTAATAGCGAAATAGGGCAAACATTTGATAAGTTATTCCCATATTTTGATTTGGCAGCTTTTGATGAATTAACAAAAGACAAAGAAGGTTATTTGTTTCCTGATACGTATTTCGTCTCGCCTTATAGTGACGCAGCATTTTTAACGAGCACACTTGAAAATACTTTTACAAAAAAGATTTCAACACTCACAGAAGCTATTGCTTCAAGCGGTCATACGGAAAAAGATATTATAACCATGGCTTCTATTATTGAACGTGAGGCGCGCGGTGATGATGATCGAGAAGTCATTTCTGGTATACTTTGGCACCGAATGGCGATTGGTATGCCGCTTCAAGTCGATGCAACCTTAGGTTATGTAACAAAGAAAACTAGCAGTGAACTGACGCTTACAGACCTTGCAAGTGATTCATTGTATAATACCTATACTCATACTGGTCTGCCACCTGGTCCAATTGCTAATCCAGGAATGCTTGCAATAAAAGCAGCACTAGAGCCTAGTGCATCGCCGTACCTCTTTTACCTCCATGATAACGACGGGGTGATACATTACGCAAAAACTTTTGATGAGCATAAAGCCAACAAAGCCAAATACCTAAATTAATATATGCATACACAAAATTTAGCCTTTATAGATACTGAAACAACAGGACTTGATATTGAAAAGCATGAGATTATTCAGCTTGGTTGTGTAGTAGTTTCGCAAACGCCAGGCGCTAGTAATGGCGAGGTATATGATATTGTCGAAGAATTTGAATTAAAGATTAAGCCCGCAAGGATTGAAGATGCAGATAAGACTGCACTTAGGATTAATGGGTACAACGAGGCTGACTGGGTACTTGGTTACACACTTACTGAAGCAATGCAGATCTTTGCCAATAAGACCAAAGATGCCATCATGGTAGGACATAATTTGCCATTTGATTTCGCTTTTATTACCAAGGCTTTTGCAACGACTGGTGTCGAGAATAAAATGCATTACCACAAGCTCGATACGATTTCTATAGCCTTTGCAAAAGCTAAGAAGCGTGATGATATCAATCGTTTCTCGCTTCGATCATTATGCGAAGTATTTAAAATTGAAAATACGCGCGCACATACGGCACTTGCGGATGCACGGGCGACATTTGAATTGTATAAAAGGTTAATGGCGCTTTAAAATGAATCACGGTCTTGAAAATCACTTTGAAAATGGTGAAAAGATGTCTTTGGGATCTGCCCTCTCTGAAGTTTTTGAAGCTCACAAAGCAAAAAGTCTCATTAATTCATATTCTATCCGGACCTTAGAATTATCAAGATCTTATTTTTGCAAGATAAATTACAAAAGTCCATATAGTAAAAATGCAAAAATATATTTTACTATTAATTCAGAATCTTATGACGTTCCAAATTACCAACTTACTGAAAGAACAAGTATTCACGAGGTAGAACAATTATTGAATACGATTTTTGAAAATAATGAAACGTTTCTAAAGACAAGCAGAATTGGACAAGAAAAAGGCATAAATGCTGAGAATATGTGCCAGCAAGCCCTACTTATTTTGCAAAATCAAGGGAAAATCACTACATTTGAAAAAACTAATTTATGGGAGGAGGGGAAAGCAAGAGATTTTAAAATAGAATACAAAATTTTTATTATTCCATTACAAATTAAATCTTCAACAAAAGGACAATTTGAGCACAAGAAAAATGCTCTTGGTGTACCTTCATTAGTAATAAAAGACACAGATAGGGTTGAGTCAATTACTGAAAAAATCATGAAAATTGTCACTGCCTATGAAGAAAAAGGAAATATTCTTCATTTGTAACGCTTTGCCCCATCTTTCAAAAAAGGTATAGTAATAAGCCATATGAATAAAAGCAGAAAAAAACAAACTGTCTTTGTTGGGGTTTCGGGCGGTGTAGATTCCTCGGTCTCGGCGTATTTGCTCAAAAAAGCTGACTACAATGTTGTCGGTGTTTTTATACGTACATGGCAACCGGACTTTATCGAATGTACCTGGCGGGAAGAGCGACGAGATGCTATGCGGGTCTGTGCCCATCTAGATATCCCATTTCTTGAGTGTGATGGGGAAGTTGCGTATAAAAAGGGTGTTGCAGACTATATGATCGAAGAATATAGACAAGGACGAACACCAAACCCAGATGTGATGTGTAATCGAGAAGTTAAATTTGGTGTATTTTGGCAGTTTGCAAAAGACTATGGTGCGGATTATATAGCAACTGGACATTACGCACGGGTTAGTAAAAAGGAAACAGCAAACAGTAAACAGAGGGTATTAGAAATGGGTGTTGATACGACTAAGGATCAAAGCTATTTTCTCTGGACACTGACAGAAAAAGATCTTGAGCATACACTTTTTCCCATAGGACATCTCAAAAAAACAGAGGTTAGAAAAATCGCAGCAAAGATTAAATTACCAACTGCCGCTAAAAAAGATAGCCAAGGGGTATGCTTTTTGGGGCCCCTCAATATGAAAGAATTCATAGAGCACTATATTCCAAAGAAAACAGGGAATGTGCTTGATACAAAAGGCAATATCATCGGTACACATGATGGTGCGGTTTTTTATACATTGGGCGAGCGTCATGGTTTTACTATTACAAAGAAATCGGCAATTGATAAGGCATACTATGTTGTCGCTAAAAATATGAAAGCGAATACAATTACGGTTTCTGCATCAACAAATAATATTTCTAATACCGGTATTTTGCAAAATAACAGTATTGAGCTCATTGGAGTGAATTGGATACATGGGCTACCAAAAGATGGCAAAGAGTATACTGCCCAGATTCGCTATCATGGTGAACAGGTACCTTGTACAGTTACGAGCAATAAAGCTAATAATGTCACAGTTTTTTTCACTAAGGAAATCTTAGTTTCTCCCGGACAATCCATCGTTATCTACAATAAAGATGTATGCGTAGGTGGTGGCATTGTTAAATAAAAATATTACAAATATTTGCTATACTCACTACATGAAAACAAAATGGAATTTAAAGCTACTGTATAAGTCACTTGAGGATCCTCAAATCAATAAGGATGTTTCAAAACTTGAAGAATCCTACCAAAATTTTAAAAAGAAATACCAAGCTCAAAATTATTTACATGATGAAAAGAAATTACTTGAAGCTCTCGAGTTATATGAGAGTTTTGATCTTATACAAAACCCACTGTATTACCTATTTTATTTCACTGATATTCAAAACGGGAATGCTAAAGCGGAAGCATTACGAAGCAGTATTACGCAAAGATTGACCAATGCAAGCAATCAGATTGTCTTCTTTACATTATCCCTAGCCAAGATCTCTAAAGCTGAACAGCAAAAAATACTTACTAATAATAAATTCAAAAAATTCCATCATTTCTTAGAGCAAATTTTTATCACTAGTAAGTATCGTTTGACAGAATCAGAAGAGAAAATTCTTAATCTGAAATCGCTTCCCGGCCATACATTATGGAGAGAAGGGCAAGAAAAACTACTCGGGAATACGAATGTCATTTTTAAAGATAAAAAAATGTCTATCGGTGAGGCTATGAATAAAATACCAGAGTTATCTTTAAGGGAAAGACATGGATTGAATGAACAAGTAATGAAAATGTTAAAATCAATTAGCCATTTTGCTGAAAGTGAAATGAACGCATTAATTATTGATAAAAAAATCAATGATGAATTGCGAGGGTATGCACATCCAGCCAGCGCAACTATCATTGGTTATGAAAATGACGAAAAAGCAATATTAAATTTTGTTGAAACTGTTAGTAATTATTTTCCTATAAGTCATCGGTTTCTTAAAATAAAACAAAAAATGCTTGGTTTGAGAACATTAACCTATGCAGATCGTTCAGCTCCTGTAGGTAAAACGAAAAGAAAAATATCATTCGAAAACGCCATTGAGATTATCAAGGTTGCATTTGAGAAGGTAAATCCTGAATATCGAAAGATATTTGAAAACTATTTGCGTAATGGACAGATTGATGTTTTCCCGTATCCCGGCAAAAGAAGTGGTGCCTATTGTTCGTCTGATGAGGTGCGACCGACTTTTGTACTTCTAAATTATACAGAAAGTATGAAGTCAGTAATGACAATGGCCCATGAAATGGGTCACGCTATTCATGCAGAATATTCTAAAACTCAGCCGATAATTTCAAGGAATCATACAATTGCAACTGCGGAAGTTGCGAGTACGCTTTTTGAGAATTTTGCATTCGAAGAAATATTTGCAACTCTGAGTGAGGAAGAGAAAATTATTGCTTTACATGATCGAATCGGTGATGATGTGCAAACAATCTTTCGACAAATTGCTTGTTTCAATTTTGAAACTGAACTTCATCTAACCGTCAGAGAAAAAGGTACTCTTGCAAAAGAAGAAATTGCTAAACTTATGAACAAGCATATGGGTTCGTATCTTGGTCCAAATTTTAAATTTACTGAGCTTGATGGGTATTTCTTTGTCTATTGGTCACATATTCGTCAGTTTTTTTATGTGTATTCATACGCATATGGCCAGCTCATAAGTAAGTCATTGTATGCAAAATACAAAGCTGATCCATCATATCTCTTAAAAATTGAGGAATTTCTAAAAGCCGGTGGAAGCAAAAGCCCAGAACAAATTTTTAAAGATATAGGCATTGATACTTCTAAATCAGGCTTCTTTATAGAAGGGTTGAAAAGTATAGAGGCAGATATAAAACGCTTGGAGAAATTGGTTGGGAATGGTAAAAAGAAAAAGTAATATGCGATCCGAAGAAATTAGAAAACGATTTTTAGCATTTTTTGAAAAGCGTGGCCATACGATTATTCCATCTGCGCCCTTAGTGCCCCAGAACGATCCGTCAGTGCTTTTTAACACTGCAGGCATGCAACCGCTCGTGCCGTATCTTCTCGGTGAACCACATCCAGCTGGTAAACGAATAGCAAATATTCAAAAGTGTGTACGCACAGGTGATCTTGATGATATTGGCGACAATCGTCATTTTTCTTTTTTTGAAATGATGGGTAACTGGTCGCTTGGAGATTATTTTAAAAAAGAAGCAATCAGTTGGAGCTATGAATTTCTGACATCGAAAGAAGAGGGGCTAGGGCTCAACCCTAGTCAGCTTTATGTGACTGTATTTGAAGGCGATGAGAACGCTCCACTTGATATGGAGTCGATAGAAATCTGGAAAAGTCTTGGTATTCCCGAGAACAGAATCTATGCACTTCCGGCTGATGATAACTGGTGGAGTCCTGGAGATAATGGTCCGTGTGGTCCTTGCACAGAAATGTTTTACGATGTGACAGGTAAAGTTGGCGATCTTACTCAAGAGCAATTTATTGAAGCAGTGAAAAAGGAAGATGTGATAGAAATATGGAATGATGTTTTTATGGAATATGAGAAAAAAGATGGAAAGGTGATCGGGAAACTTGCTCAAAGAAATGTTGATACTGGCGCTGGTCTTGAACGTATTACAGCAGTGATGCAAGGAAAGAAAACAGCATATGAGACGGATTTGTTTGAAGAACTAATACAGAAAATACAGAAATTGTCGGAAATTAAAAATGAAAAACTTGAAAGAATTATTGCTGATCATATTAGGACATCAATTTTTCTAATTTCAGACGGAGTTATTCCATCTAGTTCTGCGCAAGGATACATTCTTAGACGTTTACTTAGACGAGCAATTCGTTCCGGACATGCATTAATAACGAACGTAAGTGGAAATTACAATCAATTAGTAGAGATTGTAGTAAATAAGTATCAGGTCAGTTATCCTAACTTGAAAGAAAATAAGAATAAAATAATTTTAGAGCTAGAGAAAGAATTTGATAAATTTATTAATACACTTGAACTTGGCTTAAAAAAAATTAAAGAGTTATTTGGAAAGGAGGAAGATATAAATACTTTTGGTTTAAATAGTGCTATTTTGTTTGATCTTTATCAGACATATGGATTTCCACTTGAGCTTAGTATTGAAGAAATAAATAGAGAGCGTTCTAACCGAGGTCTTCCAGTGTTAGATGAACAGCTACGAAAAATTTACCAAGAACAATTTAATAAAAATATGGCTGAGCATCAAAAGCTTTCTCAAACTTCATCCGCTGGCATGTTCAAGGGCGGACTGGCCAATCATAATGAAAAAACAATTCGTCTTCATACAGCGCACCACCTACTTCTTGCTGCACTTCAACAAGTTTTAGGCAAAGAAGTAAAGCAACGCGGTAGCAACATTACTGAAGAGCGATTGCGCATTGATTTTTCTTTTGACAGGAAGATGACTGATGAAGAGAAAAAGCAAGTTGAAGATATTGTGAACGCCAAAATCAAGGAAGGATTAATTGTCGAACGGTGTGAAATGTCAAAAGCTGAAGCTGAAAAGTTAGGCGCTGAAATGGAATTTGGGACAAAGTATGGCGATATGGTCAGTGTCTATCTCGTGCATAATAAAAACAGTGGTCATTTTTCAAAAGAATTCTGTGGTGGCCCGCATGTTGGCAATACGAGCGAGCTTGGCATATTTAAAATTCAAAAAGAAGAAGCATCATCGCAAGGTGTGCGTCGAATTAAAGCCACACTGGGGTAGCTGTCACTTCCTATTGATGTAGAGTTTGCTATACTCTATGTATCGTATGGGATTTTTTTCTTCATCAAGTGGCAGAGGCAATCGTGTACTTATTCTTGATATCAGATCATCAAGTGTAGGTGGCGCGCTTGTTGAGTACAAAGAACCTTCTCATGGTCAAGGCAAAACATTGCCGAGTATTATCTATACCACTCGCAAAGATTTGATTTTCCAGGAAGATCTTAACTTCGAAATCTTCCTGGAAATGATGCTCAAGTCGCTCGAGGAAGTAGTGGTCGATGTACTCCACGCAAAGCTTGGTGCACCGAGCGCTATCTACTGCGTTCTTGCGTCTCCATGGTACGCATCACAGACACGAGTAGTCACGCTCGCAAAAAATACACCGTTTATTTTTACAAAAAAGTTTGCGCAGGAATTGATAGACAAAGAAATAGCTTTATTTCAAAGCGAACAAGTAACTAAGTACCAAGAACTCGGACAAGCAGTTCGCACAATTGAAGAACAGACCATCGAAGTTGCCTTAAACGGCTATAGCGTCAAAGATCCGATTGGTAAGCAGGCGCGGGAGCTATCGATGACGCTTTTTTTGAGCTTTTCTCCAGAGGTTGTTATCAAGGCGATTGAAAATAGTATCCATAAACATTTTCATAATAGGCACATAGCGTATTACACGTTTGCGTTTGCCTCATTTATTACACTACGAGATCTTTTTATGAATGAGGATACGTTTTTACTTGTAGACGTTGGAGGAGAAATAACAGATATATCGATTGTTAAAAATGACCTTTTGTTGCAGTCAGTTTCTTTCCCTTTTGGTAAGAACTTTTTACTTAGAAAAATCAGTAAAGCGCTCGGCAAGTCTGGTGGGGAAGCATTGTCGCTCTACCGTATGTATGCAGATATGAAATTGGAGAAAAATACGATTGATCAATTGGCAAAAATTCTAGCAGAAGCCCGCGTCGAGTGGTTAACACAGTTCCAGCATTCGTTGGAAGACATTAGTAAGGAGTTTACTTTGCCGGATACAATTTTTATGACAGCTGATCGTGACACTGTCTCCTGGTTTGTCGACACGCTCCATGCTGAGGAATTCCATCAATACACGAGTACCAAAAGCACATTTAAAATAGTAACGCTTACGCCGCAGCTTGTGAGTGAATATATTCATTTTGGTTCAGATATGCCGAGAGATTTGGCAATAATGCTCGAAACTATTTTCCTTACTCGAATAAAAGGTGTAAAATAGAACTATGCCTAAAAAAATTGTTGAAGATATGGTCAAATCAAACAAACGTGAGCCGTCAGTATTTTTTTCTGAATTGGCAAAAGCAACAAATAAAAATTTAAGTGGCATGACACCACAAAAAACTATTCCTGTTGGAGAGGTGACTCCACCTTTACCACAAGCTCCAATGCAGTTTGAGCCTATGGTGCAAAAAGCAGCAATACCCACTCCTGTTCTATTATCGAAACCAATACCACCAGTTCAAAGGCCGCCAGCAGGAAGAAAACTTCATCCTGGAGCTATGCTCTGGACTGTAGCTGGACTCACGGTCGTTATCTTGCTATTCGCACTCTCCTTCCTTTTCTCAGGAGCAACAGTAACGGTAAAGCCAAAAAAAGTATCACTTGATTTGGTAAGTGATTTTACTGCCAACAAAGATGCTGTTATGCCGACATTGCCATTTCAACTCATGGCCATAACTGCTGATCAGACTATTGATGTACCTGCTACAAGTAGCACAACTGAAAGTAAGAAAGCAACAGGACGCGTGATTTTATATAATGCCTACAGTGCATCTCCACAAAATTTATTGATTAATACGAGGTTAGAAGCGGCGTCAAATAATAAAATTTACTTTACTGATACGGCAGTTGTTATACCAGGGCAAACGGTTAAAAACGGTCAAAAGATTCCAGGTCAGATTGAAATTGCTGTGACGGCCACTGAGCCCGGTCCAGAGTACAATACTGATTTGACGGATTTCACCATAGTTGGTTTTAAGGGTACGTCAAAATACACAGGCTACTACGGTAGATCAAAAACAGAAATAACAGGTGGCACCTCAGGCCTGGTCAATACAATTACTCCAGAAGCTGCAACAGCGGCATATACTGACGTATCAACCAAGCTAGAGAAAACACTTGCTGATCGTATTCGCAATGAATTACCTGAAGGATTCGTACTGTTTGATGACGCATTGTTTATAACTCTTGATTCAAAAGTACCGCCTACTCAATCATCTGAACCGGCTATACCAGTTACCGCAAGTGGCAGTGCGCAAGCTTTTATCTTTAAAAAGACCGATCTCTACCAGACTATTGCTAAATCATTAGTTCCGAACTTCGATGAATTGCCAGTAACTATTCCTAACCTAGATTCTTTGTCGTTTACACTTACTAATAAAGCAACAATGAATCCAAAGTCTGTCACATCAGTTTCGTTCACTCTCGGTGGTCAAACAAACATTGTATGGGATGTTGCTAGTGAAGAAATCATTGATAGTTTACTTGATAAGAAAAAAAGAGATTTTGAAAGTATTATGAGTACCTATAAAAATATTGATAGTGCATTGGTCGTACTGCGGCCATTTTGGCAGACGACATTTCCGAGTAAACGCGAGGCTATCCATGTGCTACTCTCTGAATAGAGGAATTATGCCCATATATTGCTTGACTCTTCTAGTTATTTTTGTTAAGGTTGTATTTGTTTAAAACATGAGTGAAAAAAGCGAAGAAATACGAATGGGAACTATCACAGAAGCATTACCAAATACGCTTTTTCGTGTGGCATTTGATGAGGTAGGAGAGCCAACGTTGGCATATCTTTCCGGTAAAATGCGGATGCACCGAATCAAAGTATTACTTGGAGATAAAGTGGAAGTTGTCATTGATCCATATGGCGGCAAAGGACGTATTGTCAAAAGATTATAAATAGGTTATTATGTACTCTCACTCATTCATGACGTGAAAGTAAGTTACTAATTAAGGGACATACCCTTAATTTTCAATTGATTAATCATTTTATTATGAAAGTACGCTCAAGGGTAAAAAAAATGTGCGCGAAATGTAAAATTGTTAGCAGAAAAGGTCATTTTCGCGTCATTTGTGATAACCCAAAGCATAAGCAAAAACAGTAATTATGAGAATTCTTGGTATTACAATTCCGAATGAAAAGCGATTGGAGATTGGACTGACGTCTCTTTTTGGTATAGGTATTTCTCGAGCTCGATCTATCTTGGATGAAGTCAAGATTGCTCACAATATTAAAGCCGGTACACTTACCGTTGATGAAGAAAATAAAATTAGAAAAATCGTTGAAGGTCTAAAAATTGAAGGCAATCTAAAGCGTGAAGTCGCTGCAAATATCAAACGACTTAAAGATATCAAAGCGTACCGAGGTGTTCGCCACATGAGACGTTTACCTGTTCGTGGACAACGTACGAAGACAAACTCCCGAACTATTCGAGGCAATGTCCGAAAAACCATGGCATCAGGCCGACGTAAGACTGAGAAAACCTAATCAATAATTATTTAGTATGGGAAAGAAAAAAATTATAACCAAAGAGAAAGATGCAGAAACTGCTGTTGAAGGAGAAGTCAAAGTAGCTGCAGCACCAAAAGTACCAAAGAAAAAGGTAGTGTCTTCAACGCTCCACGTTGAGGCAACATTTAATAATACGAAGGTGGTACTTTCAGATAAGTCAGGTAATACGCTCTTTTGGTCATCAGCAGGGTCTCTCGGGTTTAAGGGTGCTAAGAAAGGTACACCATTTGCCGCTGCTAAAGTTGGTGAAGTGTTGGCAGACAAAGCGTTGGCGCTTGGTATTAAAGACTTTGATGTGATTATTAAAGGTGTTGGCTCTGGTCGGGAATCAGCAGTGCGCGCATTTATGGCTCGAGGATTTGAGCTTACTGGTATTAAAGATATGACGCCAGTGCCGCACAACGGCCCAAAGCAAAAGAAGCCACGACGAGTGTAATATATTTTTATGATAACAGGACCAAAATACAAAATTTGCAGACGATTAGGCTCACATGTGTTTGAAAAATGTCAAACGCAGAAATTTTCAGTTTCTGAAGGCAAGCGAGTTAGAAGTGACAAGCGACCAAAGCAGCTTTCTGATTTCGGTGCGCAACTCTTGGAGAAGCAGCGTATTCGATTTAGTTACGGTATAGCTGAAAAACAATTTAGAAACTATGTCGACAAAGCCATAGCAGTCAAAGGTGTACCAACAACAGAGAAAATATACGAGCTACTTGAAAGTCGTTTAGACAATGCTGTCTATCGTATGGGACTTGCACACACCAGATCACTTGCACGTCAGATCGTTTCTCATGGGCATATGGTAGTGAACGGCAAGCGTACCACAGTACCATCACAGCATATCAAGAAAGGCGACGTCATTACTATTCGTGAAGGCAGTCGCAGCAGTGTGCTTTTTGCTGAACTTGATAAGAAGCTTAAGAATTACACTTCGCCATCATGGATTTCATTTGACCCTACTTCGATGGAAGGCAAGGTAGTCGGCATACCAAAAGGCAGCGATCCAGTCCTTAACTTTTCCGCTGTGCTTCAATTTTATAGTCGTTAACTATTATTAATTAATTTTTTGATAACGTATGTCTGATCATAACATCATGTTACCGTCAAAGCCTCGAGTTGTTTCTGAGACTGACCTCAAAGGAGTATATGAGATTGATAATCTCTACCCTGGGTATGGCCACACGCTCGGCAATAGCCTCAGGCGCATCATCCTCTCCTCGCTCTCTGGAGCTGCTATTACTTCGATAAAAATCGAAGGTGTTTCGCATGAATTTTCTACAATCGAAGGTGTCAAAGAGGACGTCATTATGATTTTGCTTAATTTGAAAAAAGTTCGCTTCAAAATTTCAGGCGATGAATCTCAAGAGGTAACACTAGAAGTCAAAGGTCCAAAAGCTATTACCGCTTCCGATATCACATGTCCTGGGCAGGTTGAAGTACTCACACCTGAGCAGTATATTTGTGAAATCACAGGTAAAGTAAAGATCAGCATGACGCTACGTATTGAAAAAGGTCTTGGCTTTGTTCCAAAGGATGTACATCAAAAAGACAAAACTGAAATTGGTACAATCGCGCTCGACGCTATCTATAGTCCAATTCGTCGCGTTGGTTATGAAGTTGAAAACATGCGTGTAGGGGACAAGACTAACCACAATCGTCTTCGTATGGTAATCGAAACTGATGGTACAATATCGCCACGTGAGGCACTTCAGAAATCAATCGAAATCATGATCATACAGCTTAAGGCAATATTTGACTTCAAGTTTGAAGAGGAGACAGAACCAGTGGCAGTGAAAGCACGTAAAGCAGATGATGCTACTCCTGCTCTAGCTGAAACTGATGCTGACAACAAAGAGGATGTTGCTGAAGTTCTAAAAACTCGTATTGATACGCTCACGCTCTCATCTCGAACACTAAACGCTCTTACCGCTGCAAATATCCGAACGATTGGTGGCGTTGCCCGTAAGCGAAAAGATGATCTCTTGGAGATCGAGGGTATCGGTGAAAAGGGAATTCAAGAAATTAAGCGAATATTATCAAATTACGGCCTTACGCTTAAATAATTGTCAGTTTAATGTATTTGTATGCGACACCACAATAACGTCAGAAAATTTGGAAGAACAACAGGAGCAAGAAGTGCACTTATGAAGTCCCTCGCACTCTCGCTTATTACTCATGGTAGAATCACGACAACACTTGCTAAGGCCAAAGAGCTTCGCCCATACGTTGAGAAGATTGTTACCAAAGGTAAAACAGCCAATACTGGTAGCAAGCGCCTCGTTATTGCGAAGCTTGTCAATCGCAAAACAGAAGTCAAAAAGCTTTTTGACGAGATTGTGCCAAAGTATAAAACTAGAAATGGTGGGTATACTCGTATTCTGAAATTGCCGCCACGCCTAAGCGATAGCAGTAAGATGGCTATTATTGAATTTGTGTAATTTTAAATACTACGCTAGTATACAAACGCTATGAACCACACTATCGATGCCACAAACCAATCAGTCGGACGAGTTGCAAGCAAAGCAGCGGTATTTCTCCTTGGTAAAAATGAAGTAGGCTCAAAGAAGAATGAAGTAATTAATGTAATGGTAACGATAACGAACGCTTCTAAAGCAGCACTTACACCTAAGAAACTGCTCACGACCATGTATGCTAACTATACTGGTTTTCCTGGAGGTTTTTCTGAAAAAAGCATGGGCGAAATAATCAAACGCAAAGGCCATGCAGAAATTTTCAAGCAAGCAATATACGGTATGATTCCAGCAAACAAGCTCCGAAGTAAGATTATGAAGCATGTTATTATCACCGAATAAATCTATGGCAGAAAAAACAACAAAGAAATATACAGAAACTATTGGTCGCCGCAAGACAGCGAGTGCGCGTGTTCGACTGACACCAGGAAGTAAATTTTCAATGATAGTAAATGGTAAGGAGTATACAGAATATTTCCCAACCACAGAGCATAAAAGTATTGCAACAGCTGCACTTGATAAAACTGGTGTCGTAGCAAAATACGAAGTTACCGCAGTTATTACTGGTGGTGGTATTCATGGTCAGGCAGAAGCATTGCGCCACGGTATTGCCCGAGCACTTGTTATTCTCGAAGAAGATAAAAAAACAGATATCAAAAAATTAGGTTTCTTGAAGCGTGACCCACGAGCCAAGGAACGACGCAAATTCGGCCTTAAGAAAGCTCGCAAAGCACCACAGTGGTCTAAGCGTTAAAAGAAAAAGCCGCCTATGCGGCTTTTTCTACGCTTAGACGGGCGCAGTGTTGTTTTGTATTTCGAAACCACGAGCCGGGCTCGCAAGTACATTGTAAAATCAGAGTTAATACTATGATTTTACTTAGTAACTTGTGAGCTAAACGTTCAAATAATCTAAAAAATTCGCAAGGGAGTTTTTGTTTGAAAAACAATATCAAATAAGTATAATGACTCATATGCAAGACGACCAAGAAGAGAAAAAGGAAATACCAGAGACCGAAGAGGCTGTTGATGATGTTGTCGAATTTGTCTTTAATGACGATGGCGAAGAAGACGTCAAAGCAACGCTCAAGAAATTCCGTAAAGATTTAAAAGATTGTAAAAAAGAAAAAGAAGAATATTTAGCGCAACTGCAACGTGAGCGGGCAGATTTTATTAATTACAAGCGTGATGAAGAAACGCGAGTAAAAGATAAACTGGCCTATAGTCGCGAGCGACTTATTATGGATTTCCTACCCGTACTCGACTCGTACGATATGGCATTTGCCAACAAGGAAGCTTGGGAGAAAGTGGACAAGAATTGGCGCATGGGTGTCGAGTATATTCACCAGCAGCTTTTGAAAGTGCTTGCTGACTACCAAGTCTATCCGATCGATACTAAAATCGGTGATGCTTTTGATCCAAATATCCACCAGTCGATTGAAAATGTCACTACAGATGATAAAGAAAAGGATCATACGATCGCTCAAATAACCCAATCAGGCTATAAGCTCGCAGATCGAATTATCCGTCCTGCGAGAGTGAATGTGTTTGCGTATAATCCGAAATAGTGATAGAACATATGTATCTGTTTGGGTTCACCCGCCTTACTGAGCAGTGTGTTTCAGGAAACTGAAATAAGCTAAGGGTTGTGTGCTATCTTTGACTCTGATTTAGCACATGGGTAGCTAAGAGGATCCGGCTTCGTGAAGCCGGATTTTTATTTTGACAAACATATTAAAACTAGATTCATTTCATGATACAGTAAATAAAATACTGGATATGCCGATGCCAGTAAGTACTAAGTAGGCTCATTGAAAAATCAAATACCATGAAAACGATTTTCTCATTTTGTTTTTTCTTTTTGCTATGTGTACCAACTTTTACACAAGCTCAGATTGTCGGTATTGATTCAATGTATAGAGTAACGAATGACTCTTTGCAGGTCGCTGGTTCGTCGGATACTATCGAGCAGTTCCTCGTTGAGTATCGTCTAGTCCCCAAGGTTGATACAGCAAGTAGTGAATTACAACTCTCTCCAATATTTCTTTTTAATAATCAGGGAGTAATCCCATTTGAGCACCAGGCATGGCTCCATATTGCGCTCGCATGTGATGAGTGCACAGAATTTATGACTCTTAGGCTCAATGAGTCTGGTGTATCGGGCAATGATCTCATATATAGCACAGACCAGACGATTGTGTTCCAGACAGGCTATGGTGCACTTGCGTATCGCTATTGGATAACAGGAGCCTTTCCATGTGATCTTATGTATCTCACAGAAGGAGATGTGCGGTTACAACTTGTCGAAACATCACAACAAAGTTCGATACTCTCTGATACTAGTCATTATTTCTATAGTTGTTCAATGGATGCTATAGCAACTGTTAATCAATCAGGAGCTTTATATGAATTAGTAGGAAATCATTTGTATCTTGTCCCAGGAGCAAAATGTCATCTTTATGATGTCTTAGGTAGATGCATAGCAAGATATGAAAATATTGAACAGATTAGATTACCAGTTGGGCAGTTTGTAGTAGCTCAAATAGCAAAAGAACAAAAGAGGGAAGTTAGAAGAATTTTCCTTTTCTAATTTTATTTTAATGAATACAGCCTGTGTAATTCCTTTTCAGTTACGGAATCAAGGGATTCAGTTAAGATAATCATCATCTCGGTCGAAAGGCCGAGATCTTTTTTTATGTTCGTAAACAGATGTTCGAAAGGGTACGGTGAAATCCAAGCAGAATTTTTGAGCATAACAAAGCCTGCTTTCTTGAGGAGGTAGCGGAGTGCTTCACGTTCGCTTTTGCGGCTCTCAGGGAGATCAAGCAGGATAATTCGCCACTTGTTATCCCAGGTAGGATTAACGAGAGAACTTTTAGCTTCTAATTTGTAGCTATTTGCTTTAACCCTACCAGATTTGGTAAGTCTAGCATAGTCATTTTGACCAGATGATATATGATCGACAAAGCCTGCTTCTTGGAGACCTTTTAAAGAGCGTGTAATGGCGTAACGGCCCGCCTTTGATGCAATGGCGGGTAAAGCTTTCTTTGTGTCGTCTATGACCCATTTTGAGAGCTCTGGAAGAGAAATAGCCGGTTTTTCGCTCAATATCCTCAATATTTTCTTGGAGAAGTCTTGTTTTGCCATAAAATTAAAGAGCCAAGCGACTATAATTTTTGAGCACCCCGGTCTGCGGGGTTGAATCACTTGACATACCCATATCCTATCAAGTATATTTACATTGTACAAGTATTTCGCGACCACGAAATACTTGCATATTTACTTTTTACAAGTAATATTAAAGTCATGATCGAAAAATTATTGGGAAAAAGTCACGAGGATTGGAAGAATCATCTGTTAAAGATGTTTAAAGATTTTCACGATAATTTTTCTGATGAAATACCTGAACAAATTGTTCACGGTGATAATCCAAAAAATTATAAATATAAAGTTCGGGGTAATTGGTTAGCTGGAGTAAGAACTGCTTTGCAGAATGCAGCCCTTCTAAAAATGTTTCCGGAAGATTTCAATACCGAATGGAAAAGTTTTTATAAGGCCTGGGATCAGAAAATGAAAGAAAGTAATAGCACTGCACGAACAACGAAAGAAGAAATTGATATAGTAAATAATTTTTTAATAAAAGCACAAGAAATTATAAGTAATTTAAAATAATCATATGTCAAAAATAATTGGAATCGATTTGGGTACTACAAATAGCGCTGTTGCCATCATTGAGGGAGGACAGCCGAAGATTATAGAAAACATCGAAGGTGTCCGTACGACACCATCGATTATTGCTCAGGCAAAAAACGGCGAGCGTATGGTAGGACTTTTGGCAAAGCGTCAGTCAGTTACCAATCCTGAAAATACCATCTATGGCATCAAACGATTTATGGGTCATAACTTCGACGATGCTGAAATCCAAAAAGATGCCAAGACTATTCCGTATAAAATCCAAAAAGGTTCTACGGGTGGTGTTGAAGTAAAACTCGGAGACAAATGGATGCGTCCAGAAGAAATCTCTGCCATGGTTTTGGGCAAGATCAAAGCTGATGTCGAAGCCAAGCTTGGCGAGAAAATAACCGAGGCGGTGATCACGGTTCCGGCATATTTCAACGATGCACAAAGAAAAGCTACCAAAGACGCTGGTGCGATCGCGGGACTTGATGTCAAACGTATCATCAATGAGCCGACTGCCGCAGCGCTCGCGTACGGATTTAATACAAAGAAAAATGAGAAGATTGTCGTCTACGACTTCGGCGGAGGAACATTTGATGTCTCTGTGCTTGAAGTAGGGGACGATGTTATCGAAGTAAAGTCTACTGACGGTGACTCACACATGGGTGGCGAAGATATTGACCAGAAGATTATTCGCTGGATTGCTGACGAATACAAGAAAGAATCTGGCATCGATGTGACTAAAGATGTCTTGGCACTGCAGCGTCTCAAGGAAGCTGCTGAGAAAACCAAGCATGAGCTTTCGACAACAATGGAGTCTGAAATTAATATTCCATTTATCACTTCTGATGCATCAGGGCCAAAGCATTTGCTCTTGAAGATGTCTCGTACAGCACTTGAGAACCTCGCACGTGAATATATTGATCGATCGATCGACATAACCAAGCGCGCTCTCGAAGCATCACCATTTAAAATGAATGAAATCAACGAAATCATATTAGTTGGTGGACAGACGAGAATGCCAGCCATCGTTGAGGCAGTCAAGAATCTCTTTGGCAAAGAGCCAAACCGCACCATCAATCCTGATGAAGTTGTGGCACTCGGTGCGGCAGTCCAAGGTGGCGTGCTCAAAGGTGACGTACGCGATGTACTTCTACTCGACGTCATTCCACTATCGCTTGGTATCGAAACACTTGGAGGTGTCGCAACCAAGCTCGTCGAGCGCAATACAACGATCCCATCATCGAAGTCTCAGGTATTTTCTACCGCTGCTGATAACCAAACTTCAGTCGAGATTCACATTACTCAAGGCGAACGACAAATGGCATCTGATAACAAGTCTCTCGGACGATTTATTCTCGATGGCATTCCACCAGCGCAGCGCGGCATGCCACAAGTCGAAGTCACCTTTGATGTGGATGCCAACGGAATACTCAACGTAAAGGCCAAGGACAAGACCAGTGGCAAGGAACAATCAATTCGTATCGAAGCAAGCTCAGGGCTATCCAAAGAAGACATTGAAAAAATGCAAAAGGATGCTGAACTCCATGCTGATGAAGATAAGAAAAAGAAAGAAGGCGTCGAGATCAAGAACACTGCTGAAATGATGATCTACACAGCTGAGAAATCTATCAAAGATGCAGAAGGTAAAGTAAGTGATGATATTAAAAATGCTGTGCAGGCTAAAGTTGATGCACTCAAGGCAGTCAAAGATGGCAGTGATATGGATGCAGTCAAAAAAGCTAATGAAGAATTATCTGCTGAGCTTTCAAAGATCGGCGAGGCCATGATGAAAGCAAATCAAGACGCAGCTAGTCAGCAAACACCACCTGCTGACAATCCTGCTGAAGGACCAGTCCGTGATGCCGAAACCAAAGAGGGGGATACTCCAGAAGAAAATCCTCCAAAGAATTAACTAACCAAAAAACATCCCGATTCGGGATGTTTTTTGTTATGTAGCAAGAACGTTATATTCCTTTTAAAATCTTCTCTGCAACCTCGTTTCCGCTTCCTAATGCTCCTTCGACTGTTGCGGTTTCCTCTCCGGTATATAATGCCTCACCCGCAAAGAAAACTTTGTTATCTAATGGTTCTACAAGTTTCTCATATGCATCTCCTGTGTCCATAGCGGTGTAGCTATACGCACCGAGCGCATAAGGATCTTTAGGCCAATTAACTACTTTCCAAGTTTCTATTTGATTTTTCAAAAAATCATTATCGATGTTGAACATATTACTTAGAGCCAGTAAGCCAAGATCGAGTAATTGATTTTCTAATAGCTCTTTATTCTTGTCTGCATTTGGACCAGCCATCCAGCCAACCATAATATTTTTTTCTACCGGATATTGTGTCCACCATGCAGTGAAATCATCATTGCAAAGTGCAAAGGATAATTTGGAAAGATCATGATTTGTAACATGCTTCCACCACTGACTTTTGAATTTAATAAGAAGTTTAATTGCGGGTCCGAAACCAATCTTTGCAGTAAGAGCTAATTTTTCTGAAATATCCGGAATGAATTCAATATTTTTAAGTATTGGTAATGGTACGGTCACAATAACCTGGTCTGCTTCAAAGGATTTGTTGTCAGTTTTTACCCTGACTTTATTAGAAGTAAAATCTATCGCTGTCACACAAGCATTAAGTATGATTTCAACGCCATTTTGCTTGCACTCTTTCTCGAGGAAGTTAAGAAGTTTACCATAACCTTCTCGTATCCAACCATCGGCATGATAGAGTTTACCGAGTACATCTCTACGCAAATAATCAACAGATACTCTCCTGGGATCCGCAGCTTCATAGCCTTCAACCATCTTAAGAATCGAATTTCGCAGGTTTGCGTACTCTTCTGTATCGAAATACGTCTCAAGAAACTCTGCGATTGAGATATCATTTTGTACTCTCTCAAGAGTGTCTTTGAGGATTGGGTTGCTTTGGATAAATAAGGTACGAAGAGATAACGGGCCACTTCGTGCATCCCATACTTCACCATCATGTGCTTCGGGTATAAATGTAAGTCCTGCTTCATCGATGAGAGCTTTGGTGACAGGAGCTATACCATGAACGAATTCTGCTCCGCCTTGCGCAGGGTAACCAAATGCTTCCTCTTCAAGAGGGAAGATTCTTCCACCGATTCGATCTCGTGCTTCGAGAATAGTTATTTTCTTTCCTGCCTTAGCAAGTTCCCGCGCTGCCATTAAGCCCGCTGCACCAGCCCCGATAATTAAGGCCTCTGTTTGATTTGTTGTAGTATCCATATAGTAGACTCACTTTAGCATTTTTAGTTTCTAATAGAAATTGTGTTCTGTTATCTTATCCACATTGACGGTAAACGATCGTTCACCTATACTTAAGTAATGCAACCAGAAGAAAAAATCCAAGATTTCTATAGAAATAAAAAGCGCATGCCATCATATGCTGAGATAGCCAATCTTTTCGGTTTCCAATCCAAGAATGCTGCCTACAAACTCGTCCGAAATCTCATCGATAAGCGAATACTCGCCAAAGACAAACAGGGCAAGCTCATACCTCTTGCATTAGAGTCATCTATACGACTCTTGGGACTCATTGAGGCAGGATTTCCGACACCAGCTGAGGAAACACTTATCGATACGATCTCGCTCGATGAATTCCTGATCGAAAACAGGGAAGCGACATTTATGTTACGAGTCAAAGGTGACTCTATGTATGATGCCGGTATCCGAGAAGGTGATATGGTTTTGGTCGAACGGACAACAACAGCCAAGACTGGCGCGATCGTGATTGCCGAAGTCGATGGTGCGTGGACGATGAAGTATTTGCGCAAACAGGGAATGTACTTCTACCTCGAGCCGGCCAATAAAAAGTACAAGCCGATTTTCCCAAAAGAATCACTGAAGATCGCAGCGGTGGTGAAAGCGATAATTAGGAAGTATTAACCCGCCTATAATTTTTCTAAATATGCATTATGTTTATATTTTACAAAGCAAGAAAGATCGAGATTTATACACTGGCTGCACTAAAGATTTAAAGGAAAGGATGAATCTACATAATGCTGGCAAAGTACCATCAACAAAATTACGTAGACCATTTATGCTTATTCATTACGAAGCTTTTATAAATAAAACTGATACATTTGCCAGAGAACAGTGGTTAAAAACTGGTTGGGGTAGAAACCATTTACGAAAAGTTTTATTCAATTATTTAAAAAATTATGGCGGGTAAATCACTCATCCTTCACCTTGATGGCGATGCATTCTTTGTTGCCTGTGAGATGGCGCAATTTCCAGCACTTCGTGGTAAACCAGTCGTCGTTGGTGAAGAGCGAGGTATAGCTGTTGCCTTAAACTATGAAGCCAAGGCGCTCGGTATTACGAGAGGTATGCCAATATACAAAATCAAGCGATTCTTCAAAGAGGTCTACATTTTGCCATCACACTTTGAACTCTACGAAGCCTACAATCAAAAAATGTTAGCAGTCTTACGCAGGTTTGCCGCTCAAGTCGAAGAGTACAGTATTGATGAATGTTTTTGTCTTCTTTCAGATGCACAGGCAAATCTTCATGGCGGCTGGATTCCCTATGTGACTACGATCAAACAGGTTTTGCAGGAAGAGCTCGGTATTACGTTCTCGTTTGGTTTAGGAAATACCAAAGTCTTGGCTAAGGTTGCATCAAAGTATCACAAGCCTGATGGATTGACCTACATTGCACAAGGTGAGGAAGAGCAGTATCTGACTAATGTCCCAATCGGCAACGTATGGGGTATTGGTTATCGCACAGCACCAAAACTTTTAGAGCGGGGGATTAAGACAGCTCTGGATTTTGCGAAACTTTCACAAGCATATATAGAAGAGCATTTCTCCTTACCGTTCCAAGAGCTTTGGCATGAGCTCAATGGCGTGAGAATATATGACGTGCATGGTGGTTTAGATGAATTACCCAAATCACTTCAAGCAACCAGAACATTTACTCCTGCATCATCTGATCCTATCCGTATCCATGCTGAATTATCTAAAAATATCGAAACCGCTTGTACGCGTATGCGACGATTTCATTTGGCAACGAGTCGGGTATCAGTCTTTGTTAAAACGAGTGAATTTAAGTATCGCAGTATGGAAATTGGATTCGTTAGTTCTACCGTTGATCCGTCGGCTATACTTTTGGAAGTGGATAAAATATTTGCAAGCTTGTTAAGGAAAAATGAGCAGTATAGAGCAACAGGTATTACACTCTCATCACTGGTGCCGGAGCGGGGAATGCAGCAAGACCTCTTTGGCGGACATGAAATAATGAAAGAAAAATCACTCTTATTGCATTCGATAGATGAGATCAGCAAACGATATAGCACTAATGTTATCTTTCTGGCATCGAGTCTCTCAGTTATCAAGGCCAATAAAGAAAAAAGTACTATTCGGCGTCTGACTGATCCATTTGTTTTTGGATTACCATTTCCGTACTTAGGAGAAGTGCTGTAACGATGTGTGGTATACTCAAGAAAATGGTAACTCGTTAGTACTGATCGTGTGTTAGTACCAATAAAAGCAATTATTAATTTACATTAAGAGTATGATGATATTTATTGTAGGAAGAATACTATTAGGAGGTTATTTTATCTATAGCGGCATCAATCATTTTTTAGAGCACAAAGGCATGGTTGGCTATAGCAAATCAAAAGGTGTACCGATGGCAGAGATCGCAGTACCAGCAACAGGCATCATGCTTGTTTTTGGAGGACTAGCGATAGTATTGGGTACCTTCGTTTCGATTGGTATGTGGATATTAATTATATTTCTAGTAATTACTAGCTTTGCTATGCATCAATTTTGGAAAATAAAAGATCCTATGGCTCAAATGCCCGAGCGCATAAATTTCCTAAAAAATATGGCACTTGTTGGTGCGCTCCTTATGCTATTAGCACTCCCATTGCCGTGGGTGTATGCAATACTTTAAGCTTTATAAAATACAGAAAAATCCCAGCTGTTAGCTGGGATTTTTCTGTATTTTATGGTATAGTATGACTATGGCAAAGAAAGATTACTATGACATATTAGGTGTTACCAAATCAGCCTCAAAAGATGAAATTAAAAAGGCTTTTCATAAATTAGCGCATAAATTTCATCCTGATAAAAGCGGTGGTGACGACTCAAAATTTAAAGAAGTTAACGAAGCTTACCAAACGCTTTCTGATGAGAGTAAACGTGCCCAGTATGACCAATTTGGCCAAGCGTATGAAGGGCAAGGTAGTGGCTTCGGTGGGCAATCCGGCGGATACGGTTTTTCTGGTTTCCAAAATGCTCAGGGTTTTGACATGGGAGATCTCAATGATATTTTCTCAGAATTTTTTGGTGGTGGTATGGGTGGCGGTAGAAATCAAGTTAGACGAGGCAGAGATATTTCTACAGAAATCACTATTTCATTTAAAGAAAGCATTTTCGGTATAGAAAGGAAAGTGCTTATTACTAAAGTAAGTACTTGCAGTACATGTTCAGGTAGTGGAGCAAAACCAGGCAGCAGCATGGATGCCTGTAAACACTGCAATGGTAAAGGCAGTATTCATGAAGCACGACGGTCAATATTTGGCACGGTAAGCGCGTCTCGAGCATGTGATACGTGTGGCGGTAGTGGTAAAGTGCCAAAGGAAAAATGTGTGACCTGTAAAGGTGTTGGAGTGCTCCGAAAAGAAGAGGAGATCTCAATCAAAATACCAGCAGGCATACAAAATGGTGAGATGATCAGGCTTACAGGGATGGGAGAGGCTATACCGCATGGCACATCTGGTGATTTATATATTAAAATCAATATACTTGCACACCAACTGTTCAAGCGAGATGGTCATAACTTGCATATGGACTTATCAGTCAAATTAACTGATGCACTTTTGGGTAAAGATGAACACCTAGAAACATTGGACGGTGCATTGACTGTAAAAATCCCTGCAGGTATTGCTCCAGGAGAAATTCTTCGTGTCAAAGAGAAAGGCGTTCCAACTTTGCGTGGACGTCGCGGAGACTTGCTTATAAAAATAAATATTAAATTCCCTACAAAATTATCTAAGAAAGCTCTTGAAGCTGTGGAGACACTAAAAAATGAAGGGAACTAAATAGCTAGCAATATACCTCGATCAAATCCGCCTCATCAAATGTAATTCCTCTAATAAAAAATCCGACCAATTTGGTCGGATTTTTTATTTTGTTTAAATCTTTTTTATTTGTTGTCCAGTATCTGTATCTACTATTTCGTAACCTTGCGATGCAATCTCTTGTCGTAGTGTATCAGCTAAGCTCCAATTTTTTTCCAAACGTGCTTGAGCCCGCTTGCTTGCAAGCATTGTTATTGCTTCGGGGATTATTTCTTCTGATATATCTGCAAGATTAAAGCCAAGTACAGTGTCAAAAGCAAGTAGTGTCGCACGCTTGTCGGCATTTGGCATCTCCGTATCCTTAAGCATTTCCCATACAACTGCCAAAGCTTGTGGCATGTGTAAATCGTTATTAATTGCCGTTTGGAATTTGGTCATGTATGACTCATTTAGCATGCCGCTATCTGTACCAAGTGAGCGGAAATGCTCAAATAACTTTGCATAGCTTCTTGAGGCACCTTCGAGTGCTTCCCAGGTAAAGTTTTGTGGTGATCTATAGTGCGCGGTTAAATAAAAATATCTGAGTGCAAGAGGTGAAAATCCGTGGGATTCAATATCATGTAATGAGTATGCATTGCCTAAGCTTTTGCCCATTTTCCCACCATCAACTTGTAAAAATGCTCCATGCATCCAATATGCAACAAAAGGCACAAGGCCGGTTGCTCCTTGTGATTGGGCAATTTCATTTGGATGATGCGTACTTTTCAAATCTTCGCCGCCTACGTGTATGGCAAACTGAGCACCTAAATATTTCATACTCATTGCAGAACATTCTATGTGCCAACCTGGGAAGCCGACACCCCATGGACTTGGCCATTCCATGTGGCGTTTTTCTCCTCCTTCTTTTGCTGTTGAAAATTTCCAAAGTGCAAAGTCTCTAGGATTCTTTTTCTCGTGATTAATTAGAACACGCACGCCTTCTTTTATCATTTGTAAATTTGAAAGTTCACCATAGGTAAACCCAGCATTCTCATACGATAATGTGTCAAAATATATACCATCGCTTATTTGATATGCAAAACCGCGGGCAATTAATTGCTCGACGAGAGAAATCTGTTCTGTAATATGATCAGTTGCTTTGGCAAAAAGCTTTGGCTGTGTCAAATTAAGTTTCTTGTATCCTTGTAGAAAGTCGTCAGTATAAAATGCTGCAATTTCCCAGGCAGTTTTACCTTCACGACGACTTGCTTTTTCGAGTCGATCTTCACCAGTATCTGCATCGCCTAGGTTATCACCTGTTAAATGCCCGACGTCAGTTATGTTCATAACATATGTTGGTTTATAACCATTTAGTCTAAGTGCACGTATGAGCAAGTCACCGAGTGTATAGGTTCGCCAATTTCCAATCGTCACGTAGTCGTAGACGGTTGGTCCGCACGTATATACGCCGACAGTGTCTGGAAGGTGAGGCTTGAAAACCTCTTCGTTTTTACTCAGTGAGTTATAGATACGTAAGTCCATAATACCTGATTAGGATAGCAAAAATAATGATAAAAGCCAGCAGGAGAATACTAAGCTTAAATGTATGACGCAGGCGTTTATTCTCTTTGGCTTGCTCTTTTGCATATGCTTTGTGCCATTCTATATACTTGAATTTGATTTCTTTAATGGCAAAAAGGTGAGATTGAGTTTGTAATATAAGCTGATTGAGCTTGATTGGGTGCGGTAGTAGCACATGTTCCGTGCTCTCTATTGTTTTAAGTAGTAATGTGTAAAGCTCTTTCAATTGAATTTCTGCAATCTGTATTTGTTCTTCAAATTGGCCTAAGACTTTAAAATCTCGTTGTTGTATTTTTGTACCAATAGTATCTATCTTGGCCTGTAAAAATAGGAGTAGCAATTTTGCTGGCAGAAGGGTATCAGTATGACTATTTTCAAGTGGCGAATCAATTGAAAATATATTCCGAAATGGATGCTCAATAGATAGTGGGTGCATATGATAGGTATACAGACCATTTTTTGTTAGGAGTACATTTATAGGCTGGATTGTTTCAAGTCCAGCATATTCATGCATTTGCAAAAACAAAAAATCTGGATGTGAAATAAACGGTTCGTCTTGCTGTGTTACAAAAAAAGTTTCTGGTAGCAAATGCTCTTCCTCGCATGCTATAAGTTCTGCTGCCACAGGGGACTCAATATCAATCCAAAAAACATTTTTAAAGGTATGTTTTGCGATCATAGCAATTAGAAAATAAAGATAAGCGTTGCAATAGCAGATATGGTCATAAGGAATGCAATAATCCAACTGAGCGTGAGAATAAATGGGTGGCTTTTCCAGTTGCCCATTATATTTTTATCACTTGCGATTCGAATAATACAAAATAGGACTACGGGGGCAACCAGACCATTTAATATGGCCGCATACAACAGCATTTTAATAGGGCTTATATTGAGCAACAATAATAATAATCCAATAACAATACTTAAGGTAATTATGGCGTAGAAGGCCTGTGCCTCATTCCACTTTTTTGATAAGCCCTCATTCCAGTTGAATGTTTCTGAAAATGCGTAGGAGGTAGAGCCTGCAAGTATTGGCAACGCCAAAAGTCCAGTACCGACAATACCTAAAGTAAACAATAAGTACGCAAATGGACCAGCAAATGGCTCAAGTGCCATTGCAGCATCAGTTGCAGTGTTTATGTTCGTTATACCATGTGTATGCAAGGTGGCCGCACATACGACGATAATAAAAAACATGACTATATTTGATATTGCCATGCCAACAAATGTATCGACATGCATGTTTCTTATGGATGTTTTGATTGTATCTATTGTACTGTGCGAAGTTATCTCTAATTTCTCCTCTACTTCCTGTGATGTTTGCCAAAAAAACAAATACGGTGAAATAGTTGTCCCCAAAAGGGCCGTTAGAAGTAAAATATTATCCTTTGTAAATGCGATGTGGGGAACAACTAAAGAATGCAGTATTTCTTTCCATGGGAGATCAAGTGAGAACGCAACTATAATATAAAAGAAAAGTACAAAAGTGAGCCATTTGAGGTATTTAGTATATTTTTTGTAGGGAATAAAAATTTGTAAATTTAAAGAAAGTAATGCAAAAAAAATAATAAAAATTGCAGGTGGCACACTCGGTAGTAATAGTGATGAAGCACTTGCCATAGCGCCCAAGTCTGCTCCAATATTAAAAGTGTTGGTTATGAACAGCAAACTTATACAGATATACACAAGAGGCTTTGGAATAACGCGGCGCATGTTGGTGGCTAACCCTTTGCCAGTAACAATACCAATTCTTGCGCACATCGTCTGTATAATTATCATGAATGGTAAGGTAAAGAAGGATACCCATAAAAATTGATAGCCACCTTGCGCGCCTGCTTGGGAATAGGTTGCAATACCTGATGGATCATCATCGGCGGCGCCAGTCACGATGCCTGGGCCCAAAGCTTTGTAGTATGTAGTGATACTTGAGCTTTTTTTATTATGTTTAGATTGTTCCATTAGATGAAGTATATCTTACCAATAACTCTAAAACAATGACTTTATTGACTTATTTGGAGGTTTGAAGTACTATGGCTACACATGGCAAAGAAAGCAACAACTAAAAAAGACGGTGAATTTGCAGTTATTGCAACCGGCGGTAAACAGTATAAAGTCACTCCAGGTGACGTTATTAAAATTGAGCGTTTGCAAGGTAATCACAAATCAGGCGATATTATTTCATTCGATAAAGTTCTCCTCGTTGACAATGGCACTGATACAACAATCGGTATGCCATATATTAAAGAAGCAAGCGTCGAAGCAGAATACATCAAAGAAGGACACTATCCAACTGTTGCTGTCGTCAAATATAAGCAGAAAAGTCGTAATATCAAGCGCAATGGCCATCGCCAACTGTACGCTGAAATAAAAATTACAGCTATCAAATAAAAATCCCGAATGTTCGGGATTTTTTAATGTCTATTTTTAAATGCATTAGCCATAGTTTCCGTATCAGCATATTCCAGTTCGCTGCCTGTTGATAGTCCTCGTCCCAATGAAGATAAACTAACTGTGTCAGTGGTAATATATGGCGCTAATCGTACACGCAAATAGTGATCAGTATGTTCACCTTGAGGTGTGAGCGACAGTGCAAGAACGATTTCCTTGAGTCCGGTTTTTATATATTCTTTGATTTTTTCTTCAAGCTCGCGAATGCGGATATATTGTTCAACATTTGTTTCAATAGCTGGCACTAATCCTCCAAGTACAAAAATTCTGCCATGATAAATGTTAGTACGCCTGATGTTCTCATAATCGCTATCTTTTGAAACTATGAGAAGTGTCGTTGTATCTATAGTAGGTTTGCTACACATAGCACAAAGTTCTGCATCATTATTTTCAAAATGCACAAAACAGGCTTTGCATGTATTGGTTGCTTGTTGTAATTCTCTGATCGCTTTTGCCAAGTCGTTCACATAGGTCGATGGTTGTGATAAAAGGAAATATACAAATCGTTTGGATTGGCGCATTCCTATGCCAGGAAATTTTGCAAAAAGTTCAGATAATGTATCAATATGATTCATCCCGTACGAAATTAAAAACTAATAAAATTATTCCTGTTTTTCTTTTGTCCCATAATAACAAAAATCCTCCTAAACTTTATCTTTTTATAATTTCGTATGGGATTCATAATTAAAATATATCATTAGATGAATCAGAACTTCTTTGTGTCTGCTGTGAAAAAGATCCCATATTGCCTTTTTCAATAGGTAAGAATGTTGAAAGCTTTTCTTCAAAATATAGTTCAACCTTCCCAGTAGGTCCATTTCTGTGTTTTTCAATTAAAATCTCTGCAATATTAGTCCTCTCAGATTCATCTTTGTACTTATCTTCACGGTGGATAAACATAACAACATCGGCATCCTGCTCGATAGAACCAGAATCTCGTAAATCAGAAAGTCTTGGTTTGCCACCGCGAGCTTCGATCGCACGAGATAACTGAGAGAGGGCAAGGACTGGTACATCGAGATCTCGGGCGAGACTCTTGAGAGAGCGTGAAATCTCTGTTACTTGATTAACCATAGAATCATAATTCTTAGAGGTCGTCATGAGCTGCAAGTAGTCGATAATAATAAGTCCAAGTCCATGTTCACTTTTGAGTCTTCTCGCTGTTGCGCGCATATGCATGATTGAGTTGCCAGCCTGATCGTCGATATAGATAGGCGCCTTTGATAACTTGTCGAGAGCATCGCGAAGCCTTGAAAATTCATTATCGGTACTAAGTTTGCCAGTACGAAGATTCCAAGCATTCACTTTTGATTCAGCTGCAAGCATACGGTCAACAAGCTGTTGTGCGCTCATTTCAAGTGAGAAAATACCAACTGGAATATTATGAGTTGTTGCAGCCATGCGAGCAATATCAAGCGCTAGTGTTGTTTTACCGATTGATGGACGAGCAGCCAAAATAATAAGATCTGACTTTTGGAGTCCAGCAAGCATACTATCCAAATCTGCAAAACCAGTCGGTATGCCGCGAAGTTCACCGCTTGTCCCATGGAGTTTCTCTATTCGCTCCCATGCACCACTTAAGGTCTGCTTGATACTAATAAACTTCTTGCCTTTTGATGAGCCAGTAATACTGAAGAGTCTTTTTTCAGCACGATCGAGTATTTCTTCGACAGGCTCTGTCGATTCTTCAAATCCAGTCGCTGACACATCATCGCCAGCACTAATAAGTTCTCGAAGAATATATTTTTTCTCAACAATATCTGCGTAGTGCTTTAAGTTCGAAGCAGAAGGTACTTTGTCTATAAGTTCCGTAAGATAACTGTTACCGCCAACTCGCTCAAGTAGATTTTTTTCAGTTAAGATTGTTGAAAGTGTTAGAAGGTCAATAGGTTGGCTTTTAAGTGATAACTCGAGCATAGCATCAAAAATCAATCGGTGTCGCTCACTATAAAATGAGTCCGTAGAAATCGCATCAGTGACATCGAGTAACCCACCTGGGCGAATAAGGATTGATCCAAGTACCGCTTGTTCTGAGTCTAGGCTTTGCGGTGGCAATCTCAAGGATGGTTTTTTAGGTGATGACATGTCGCCAATTCTAACATACTGAAATATCTACAGTGAGTGCTCCTATGGAGCCTAATTGTGTGTAAGTTGTGGATACATACACAACGATTCCAAAAAAACTTATTATTTGTTATGCTTCATACTATGAAAAACAATGCTGTCATCACTCTTACAGGGGATCGCCCTACAGGTCGGTTGCATTTGGGTCACTACGTAGGTTCGCTTACAGAACGGATCAAACTTCAAGCTACTGCAGAACAAGCATTCTATATGATTGCTGATGTGCAGGCACTGACAGATAATGCTGATAATCCAGACAAGGTACGAAATAATGTGCTTGAAGTTGCGCTCGATAACCTCGCTGTAGGTGTTGATCCAACCAAGACAACTATGTATATACAATCATTAGTTCCAGAAATAGCTGAACTGACTATTTTTTTCTTAAATCTAGTTACTGTAAATCGATTACTTCAGAACCCTACAGTTAAGACAGAAATTTTACAAAAGGGATGGGGACTGTCTGAAATTAAAGAAACAAATGGAATTTTAGAAAAAACTGAAAATATTAACAAACCTGGTGTGCCAGCTGGTTTCTTGACGTATCCTATCTCCCAAGCTGCCGATATTCTTATTATGAAAAGTAACATTATCCCAGTCGGTGAAGATCAAAAACCGATAATTGAACTAACAAACGAAATTATTGATACCTTCAATCGTTATTACGGCGAAGTTTTTTCTAAAGTTAAGATTCAACTTAGTGAGACCCCAAGACTTGTCGGCACAGATGGCAATGCCAAAATGTCAAAGTCACTTGGTAATTGTATTTACCTAGCAGATAGTAATGAAATAATTGAGGAGAAAGTCATGGCTATGTACACTGATCCAAATCATATACGAGTCGAAGATCCAGGGAATATTGAAGGGAATGTTGTATTTACGTATCTAGATATTTTTGATCCAAATAAACCAGAAGTCCTAGAACTCAAGGCCCAGTATCAAAAAGGCGGTCTCGGTGATGTTGTTCTCAAAAAACGGCTAGTAGGAATTCTGCAAGAATTGATTACGCCTATCCGTGAGAAGCGGGAACGCCTTGCACAAGATCCACGAATGATTATGGATATATTGAAAGATGGTACTGCTACAGCACGTAAAACCGCCCAAGCTACCCTCGCCGAAGTTCGTCAAGCGATGAAGATTGACTATTTTTAATATATGGATAAACCAAAAGCATTATTCTCACGCTCGCTTTTATTTTTTAAGCCATTTTGGAAGTACATAGCAATAGTATTTTTTATGATGGTTATTGGGCAGGCTGCTGCTACTTTTTCACCATTTTTATTCGGGAAAAGCGTGGACGCTGTAACTCATAATAACATCACTCTTGCCTTCAAATATATTGGTGGCGCATTTTTGTTGGCAATTTTTCAATCAAATGTCTTAGTATGGATTAGAGAACGAATCGAAATTGCTTTTCTTGATGATCATGTCGATAAAGCATTCTCACTTAATTCAATGGGAAAAATGTTTGCTTTTTCAATTGGACAGCATGTTAATGAACACTCCGGTGTAAAACAAAGTATTGTGAATAAAGGCCAAAATGCATTAACGCAACTTATGTACAATGCGTTGTATAATATTGTCCCGAATATTTTGCAAGTGCTTGTAACACTGGTAATACTATTCTTTTTTGACTGGCGAATCGCAGCGGTTGCTTCAATTTTTCTTTTTACTTACATCTATATTTCCTATAAACGAAATCAAGGGTTTTTACCCAGCATTCAAGAAATTAGAAAGAAAAATCAGGCTCAATCAAAATTGCAATCTGAATTATACAGAAACGCAACATTAGTCATCGCTGAAGCTCAAGAAAATGAAACGTTGTCATTCTTTAAGAAAGCGGCGGATACAATTACAGATTACTCAACAAAGACATGGTTCCATTACTTGACAGTCTTTTATAGTCATAAAACATTAATTCTTTTCGGTCAGTACATATCGCTTGGTTTTGGTGTTTATTTGATAATCATCGGAGAACATTCAGCGGGTATGTTTGTTACGTTTTATGCATGGACGAACTCAATATTCTCTAACTTAATTATGATCATGAATTCTCAAAGGCAAATACTGATGCAGGTAGCAGATATTAAGAAGTTTTTTGATTTATTAAATATTACTCCAGATATAGATCAAAATGTAAATGGAAAAATTATTGAACAGTTCTCAGGTGAAATTAAATTCACTAATGTAAGCTTCGCATATCCTTATAGAATGAATCAAGAAGAAGCTGACAAGGCAGAAGATTTAAATGAGGTAGCAGATGAGGAAAAGGATGAGGATCATGCAATTACAAATGTTAGTTTTACTATACCTCCGGGCGCTAAGGTTGGCTTTGTAGGTCAATCAGGGTCTGGTAAATCAACAATAGTAAATCTACTACGACGTTACTATGACCCAACAATTGGAGAGATATTCGTTGACAATATAAACCTTAAAGAGCTAAACCTACACTGGTTTCGTTCTCAAGTTGGTAATGTTGAACAAAAAATTGAACTCTTTGACCGAAGTATAAAAGACAATATTTTATTTGGAATGTCAGATAATAAAAAAGTAAGCAATGAAGAACTCTTGCAGGTAGTTCACGATGCATCGTTAGATGACTTTGTAGTAAAACTTAAGGGTCATGGCCTTGATACCCTCATTGGAGAAGCAGGAATTAAAGTTTCTGGGGGAGAAAGGCAGAGAATCGGTATAGCGAGAGCTTTAATCAAGAATCCTAAAATTCTTATTTTTGATGAAGCCACTAGTGCACTTGATTCTGTAAATGAGAAACTAATTCATGAGGCAATCAATCGAAGCGCTGAAGGAAGAACGACAATCATAATCGCACACAGGCTTTCAACAGTAATGGATGCCGATATTATTTTCGTGGTAGCAGAAGGAAAAATTGTAGCACAAGGTACACATGAGGAATTGCAAAAAAATTCCCTAGACTACCAAAAACTTCTTAAAAATCAAATTGTTGCTATATAAATACTTGCGGTTTTTTATTTGCTTGGTACACTAAGCATATCTAATGATCCGTTGACAGCGGGGAAGATGGAGTCAAATCTCTCGGGAAAGCCCGTTATAGCTAGGCTAAAAGCCGAAATGAGTTTCACCTGCCAACATTTTCAAAATTTGCGGCAGGCATGAAGTAGGGTGGCACCGCGATCAAAAATCGCCCCTGCGAATTTACTAGTAATGTAAGTTCGAAGAGGCGATTTTTGTTTCCTCTTTGAATCAAAATAATATGATTCAAGCAAAACATGTCAGTGACCTAAAAAGTGAAGTTGGAAATGAAGTTATTATCCAAGGTTTCGTGCAAACACTGCGCGTACAGAGTAAAATTATTTTCCTCATTCTTCGAGATGTGACCGGTATCGTACAAAACATTATTGAAGCAAGTGTCCCAGATGTATTTGAGACTGCAAAGACACTTTCTCATGAATCTGTGGTACGAATCACTGGTGTTGTCAAAGAAGCGGCACAAGCGCCTGGAGGATTCGAGCTTGGTGTAAATAGTATTGAGGTGCTTTCTGTTGCAAATCCAGAACTACCAATACCTATTGTCGTGAAGGGAAGTGATGAAGAATCAGAAGCGCCAACGAGATTTGATTATCGCTGGATTGATCTTCGTAAGCCTGAAAAAACAAAGATATTTAAAGTTTGGACAACACTTGAGAAAGGTTTCAGAAAATACTGGGACGAGAACAATTATATGCAAGTGTATTCACCGTCATTCATGTCGACACCGTCTGAGACAGGCGCAGAAGTATTCGAAGTAAAATATTTTGATCGCAAAGCATACCTTGCCCAGTCGCCACAATTCTACAAACAAATGGCAATTGCTTCTGGTTTCGAGCGAGTGTTTATTGCAGGGCCTGTGTTTCGAGCAGAGGAATCATTTACCTCAAGACATCTCACCGAATTTACCGGTTGGGACTTTGAACTGGGATTTATCGACTCACATCATGACGTCATGGATCAAGAAGAAGGCATGCTTGTTGCAGGATTTGAAGCAGTATCTCAAGCATTCCCGGAGCTCGGTGTTATTGTGCCAAAACGACCATTCCCACGAATTACGATGCTAGAAGCTAAAAAAATACTATCTGGGTTAGGCGTTTCAAGTGCCGAAGACTATGATCTATCACCAGAAGAAGAACGAGTAATGAGTGACTATGTGAAAAAGGAATTTGATCATGAATTTGTCTTTATCCATGAATATCACAAAAGCAAGAGTGCGTTTTATCATATGAGACTCGAAGAGAGTAGTGACTATTCGAGACGCGCAGACTTACTTTTCCGTGGCATAGAAGTTACAACACTTGCACAGCGTGAGCATCGAATTGAAATCCTAGAGCAACAGGCAAAAGATAAAGGCATGAGCCTCGAAGCACTTAAAGATTACTTGAATTTCTTCCGTTATGGTGTACCACCACACGGCGGTGCTGGCATAGGCCCAGGACGACTTATTATGAAGCTCTTGGATCTTCCAAATGTGCGAGAAGCAACGTACATCCCACGTGATGTAAAGCGATTGAATCCGTAAACTAGCCATAATGGTTGAATTAATTCAATCCCGTAATTTTGCAAAATTACGGGATTGAATTTGATATAACATGTCACAATAAATGGTTGTGGATAACTTTACTTGACTAAAGAACTTTAGTTTGCTAAAGTGGCGCTATGGAATTCAATTGGAATATAAAACCAAATACGCAACTACTTGAAGCCATCGTTTCGCTTGAAAACACTGACGAAGCCAAGCGTTTTCTGCGCGACCTTATGACTGAAGGCGAAATAGAAGAATTCGGCAAAAGACTCGAAGCTGCACGTCTGCTTTCAAATAATGTTCAATACAACACAATCATAAAACAAACAGGGCTTTCTTCAACGACAATTGCTCGTATCGCTAAATGGCTTCGAGGCTCACTCGGGGGATACAATCTCATACTTACTCGTATTGCTCATCATCATAATTCTATCCAACCAAGGAGAGGATTGTCTTAATGCGTGTCGTATGAAGCTAACCCCCTCCTTGTTTGGAGGGGGTTGTTTTTATTCACAGTAAAATTTTTACTATGAGATTTCCAAGCATTACTTGTTCTTTCGGTGGATCACTAGGCGGTGCCGGTGTACACCTTAACCAAAGCGAGGAGACAAGTATTCTCCTCGTTATATGGTCTCCGTAGCTCAATAGAAGAGCGCTTCTTTGTGGAAGAAGTGGCTGAGGGTGCAAGTCCCTTCGGAGACCCACGCAAAATTTGCGTATATATGAGTTACAAAAATAATAAAAAGAAAAAGAATTTTCTTAATCAACTGAACCGTCAAGTTGTGCTGATTAGGATTGCGCTTTTAAAAAAGTACTCATTGTTCATTCAAAAAAATAAACTAACTATGCAACAACGACAAACAACAAATACTATGCAGTGGCTCCGTGATCAGTGTAAAATGGTTCGAAGTAATAATATGCGTATTAGTGATTGGGTAGATACTTATATTGATTCCTGTATTGAAAACGGGAAACCAATCGAATTATTAACGCAGTATTGCCTATCTAAGGACCTAGAAAAACGGTACCAGTTGCAAGGTAATCAATTTATACCTTTGCAAGCAGAAATAAAACTTTTTACTAAAGAAATACCCCGAATTATGGATATATTTGCAAGTAATAATATATCGGTGAATTGGTTTGTTACATTTAATGATTCGTTTATTGAAAAAGGTAGAGTTGACGTAAGTATAGCTAATGCATATATCGTTATGATTAGTAACATTCAAGAAAATAAGAATATTATATTTCTCAATTGGGAAAAAGATATTCTCTGCGATCGCCCAAGACCAAGCGAAGTTGTACTAGGAGATTTTTTCAGCTATGTAACACGCGATGCATACAACATCGCAATGAATGATCTTGTAAGTCGAACTGAAAAATTTTCTGACTTTGACGAAATTAAATCCGGTTTTGCAGAAGGGTTGCAGTTTAAAATTGCATGCGAAGCAGAAGAGGGTAGATTCTTAATCGAAGAAAAAGTAGGTATGTTCGATGATCCAGGTAAATTCATTTTGGTGCCATTAGAACTCCCTGAAAGATATGTATTCTTCAATACTCTTGTACCTGATTTTCAAAAAAGAATCGTACCAATATTGAAGCCATATCCATGGCGAATAAATTCATAACAATGTAAAAACAGCGACATTTGGTCGCTGTTTTTTGCTGTTTTATTAAATTACTTTTTAAGGTAAACTAGTATGTACTTATGAACACCACAGAAGCAATTGACTCATACACCGTCACGACCGGCACTTTCTCTGGTCCTTTTGAACTTCTGCTTGAACTTATTGAAAGTCATAAACTTTTCATAAATGAAATTTCACTAGCTGAGGTTACTAATGAATATGTTAATTATCTTAAAACAGAAAAGGGCCTCGACATGCAAATAGCAACCAACTTTATTTTAATTGCTGCGACGCTTATTCTTATCAAATCCCGTTCACTACTACCAAATCTTAAACTTACCGAGGAGGAATCAGAAAGTATTACTAGTCTTGAAGCAAGACTGAAACTGTATCAAATCATCAAAGACATTAGTCCATATATACAGGAGAAATTTGGCAAGCAAATTATTTTCTCAGCCCCACCTGGAGCAAATGAACACGTTGTCTTTAGTCCTCATGTCAAAATTACAAAAACTGCACTCGAGCAAGCTATGCAAGATGTACTCCGCGCTTTACCCAAGAAGGAAATCCTCCCTGAGGTGACTGTCCGCAAGGTTATGAATATAGAGGAGCTGATTGATTCATTGACTCTCCGAATGACGCAGGCTGTCAATATAAGCTTTAAGTCTTTTACGAACGAATACAAAACTGAAGACAGCAAAGAGGCTAAAATGTTTACTATTGTCACGTTTTTAGCTATGCTTGAGCTTGTTCGATCAGGCCTCATTGATGTACTGCAAAGCGACTTGTTTGACGATATGACCATAACAAAAGATATGCCCCAACAATCACAACAATATGGAAATAACTGAATTAGTACAAAAAATTGAAGCTCTCCTTTTTATCAAAGGCCAAACACTTTCATTGGGTGAACTAGTTACATTAACTCGTGAACCAAAAAGTAAAATAGCAGAAGCATGTAGTATGCTCCAAGAAAAACATAGAGCTGATGGTATTGTTGTTATTTTTAACAACGAAGAAATTGCCTTAGGAACTAATCCTTTACTTGCATCATTTCTTGATCAAATTCGAAAAGAAGAACTCGAAAAGGAGCTAAGTAAAGCAAGTGTTGAGACGCTGGCAATAATTTTGTATAAAAAAAATGTTACCCGTGCAGAAATTGATTATATTAGAGGTGTGAATTCAAGTTTTATTTTGCGAGCATTGCTTATCCGCGGACTTATTGAGAAGGAAAGCCATCCAGAAGATTCCAGAAAATTTATGTATACGCCATCGCTTGATCTTATGCGATTTTTGGGCATAACATCACTTGAAGAGCTGTCAGATAAGGCAAGCGTTGAAGCATCGTTGCAGACATTTGTGCAAAATAGTGCTCAGGAAATTGAACAAGAAAGTGTATGACATCACATATAACATCACAAACTACAAAGCCGCAAGTCTATCTTGCCCTTATCGGGGCAGTTTTTCTTACTGGGTTATATTATGAGCAAGTATCTGTTAATAACTATTTCTTTGATCAAGAACAGAAAGCCCTGCAAACCCAAGTAGAAAACCAGACTAAAATAAGCACTTCTATCTCAGTTGTTGCAAAAGCATATTATGTTTACGATGCAACGACAGATAAAGTTTTATTCCAGAAAAATGCAAAAGCTCCGCTTGCACTTGCTTCATTAGTAAAAGTTATGACTGCCTTAGTAGCTGAAAACCACTTAGACCAAAACGAAGATATATATCTTTCGCCATATGCATTGCAATCGGTTGGTGACACAGGTCTCCTTGAAGGTGACCACTGGGAATTAAATTCATTATTGCCATTTGCACTTGTCTCATCATCAAATGATGCCATTCAAGCTATAGCAGAAGCAATAGAGGTCAAACATACTACAAGTATTATAAGCCTCATGAATCGTGAGGCGGCACAACGCGGATTAACATCAATGCAGTTTTTTAATTCTACTGGATTAGATATAACAGATCAAATAAATGGGGGATATGGTAGTGCAGAAGATATTGCAAAACTTTTTGGACATACAATTTTGACCTACCCGTTATTATATGAACAAACAAAAGTTCCAAGTGCTATCTTTTATTCTACAAGCCAAAAGCCATACAGTGCACAAAATACAAATCAGATGGTAGACTCTTTTAGCTCAATCATTGCATCAAAAACTGGCTATACAACATTGGCTGGGGGGAATCTACTAATCGCCCGAAAAATGCCAAATGAGCATATAATTATTTTTGCATTACTAGGATCAACCTATGTAGACAGGTTTACTGACATGCTTGCTTTGTCGCGCAAGGCAGATATTTATGCAATGACTACACCCGAAGCCCTTTAAGCTAGGCTTGCTTCGTTGTATACTCAAGTGTATGGATTTAAGTCTTATCAAATTATTTCTACCGACTGCACTGACATTCTTAGTCGGTATCGCCATGACACCTACTGTGGTGAGATTTTCTATAAAGCATAAATTGTGGAAGCGCTACGCACGCAAAGATGAAACAAAAAATCCCGACAAAATGTCACCTGTCTTCCAAGCTATCCACAATAGCGATGATGAACTTCGAACATCTCGGATAGGTGGTGTTATTATTTGGCTCTCAACACTTACAGTAGCTTGTGCTATGTGGCTTCTCACTATTTTTTTTCCAAGCCCAGTTATTGAAAAGTTAAACTTTATCAGTCGTGATCAAACCCTCATATTATTAGTTGGATTATTTTTTGCTTCGCTCATAGGCCTCGTTGATGATGCACTTTGCATTTATGCACATGAAGGTAAGTTTAGTAACGGTTTCCCGCGAATTTACATGATTGTGATGGTAGTCATGATTGGCCTCGTAGGTGGCACCTGGTTCTATGAAAAACTTGGAGCGTCACTTGTCCACATACCTTTCGATGGTTCAATAGCACTAGGCATACTTTTTATACCTTTCTTCATGCTCGTGCTATTCGGAGTATTCTCAAGTGGGGTTATCGATGGTATTGATGGCCTTGCTGGTGGTGTGATGGCAACTATTTTTGCAGCATACGCTACTATTGCTTTTTTCCAAAATCAAATTAATGTGGCTGTATTTTGTGGAGTAATTACTGGAGCACTTCTTGCATTTCTTTGGTTCAATATCCCGCCTGCCAGGTTTTATTTAGGAGAATCTGGAATGTTGGGGCTTACTGTATCGCTAACACTGGTGGCATTTTTAACAAATACAGTTCTTATTTTACCAATTATTGCGTTACCATTAACACTAACTGCACTTTCTTCAGCTATCCAGATTATTTCAAAGAAGTTTTTCCACTATAAAGTATTCAGAGTCGCACCGCTGCATCATCATTTTCAAAGTTTGGGCTGGCCGAGAGAAAAAGTCACCATGCGGTATTGGGTTATCTCAGTTATTTTTGCAATTATTGGAATTGTGCTTTCATTGATCAGTTAAGTATGACTACAAAAATCAAACCGTTTGATAAGACATTCTTCTGGATTGTTGTTACCTTAACTGGCGTAGGAATCTTGACGTTTGTTTCGGCATCACTAGGTATACTTGCAAAAAGTGAGACTAAATTTTACGGTGTTATATTTAATCAACTTGTACTTGGTCTCTGTGGTGGGGCGCTTGCGTTGTATCTAACCTCTAGAATTAATTATCTGTTCTGGCGTAAATACGCTTTTTATTTTTTTCTAGCGTCTATAGGTCTTACCTTGCTTGTATTTGTCCCACAAATCGGGTTTACGCATGGCGGAGCATCACGGTGGGTAAACCTTGGTCCGATTTCATTTCAGCCTGTAGAATTTCTCAAGGTTGGGTTTATTCTGTATTTTGCAGCCTATATGTCCTGGCTAAAAAGTAAAGCAACAGATTATAAGTACAGTATTATTCCACTGCTTGCTTTGCTGCTACTTATTGCGGGTATTTTATTGGCTCAGCCAGATACAAAAAGTTTATTACTCATTATTGTAACGGGCGGAGCAATGCTTTTCGTATCTGGAGTGCCACTTAAATATATTTTTGGACTTTTGGGAATCGCAGCTGCAGGATTGCTTATATTGGCATTTTTTACTCCATACCTGACAAGCCGTATTGATACTTTTATTCACCCAGATAAAGATAGCTCAGGATCATCATATCAACTACAACAATCCCTAATCGCAATAGGCTCGGGTGGCACATTTGGACGAGGCCTTGGGCAAAGCATTCAAAAATTTAGTTATTTGCCAGAGCCTCAAGGTGACTCTATATTTGCTGTTATAGGTGAAGAATTTGGCTTTATCGGCTGTAGTATACTACTCGTGCTTTATACAGCGTTTGTACTTAGGGGACTTAGAATTGCAAACCATGCCCCCGATGGCTTTAGTAGACTTTTTATTGTTGGAATTGTTATACTTTTAGGCGCGCAATCGCTTTTAAACATTGCATCTATTATAGGTTTATTTCCATTGACTGGTGTGCCATTAGTTTTCGTAAGCCATGGAGGTACGTCACTTATGATCTCACTTGCAGCAATGGGGGTTATACTCAACATGTCACGTTACCAGAAAGCAAATAACGGAATGCATAAATAAATATCACTATGAAAATATTATTCACCGGAGGAGGAACAGGAGGACACTTTTACCCAATTATTGCTATTGCAGAAAATATACAAAGGGTTGTTCAAGATGAAAAAATTCTTAAAGTTGAACTGTTCTATATGTCGACTGAGCCGTATGATAAAGCTGCATTATATGAAAACAGTATAACTTTTATACCTGTCACTGCTGGCAAACTACGCATTTACCCATCAATAAAAAATTTCATAGATATAGGTAAAACAATATTTGGCTGTTTGGAAGCAACTCTGAAGGTGTTTGCATTATATCCAGACGTAGTTGTAGGGAAGGGAGGTTACGCAAGTTTCCCGGCACTTTTTGCAGCGAGACTTTTGAGAATACCAGTAATCATCCACGAATCAGATTCAGCTCCTGGGCGAGTAAATAGTTGGGCAGCAAAATTTGCAAAACGTATAGCCATATCATTTGAAGAAGCTAGTGATTATTTTCCAAAAACAAAAACGGCCTGGACTGGACAGCCAATACGAAGAGATATCACCCAGGCCGCACGCGATGGTGCATTCGAATACCTCAAATTTAATTCGACCATACCAGTGTTATTTATTCTAGGAGGATCACAAGGCGCACAAAAAATTAATAACGCAATCATTGATGCATTACCTACATTGGTTGCCAAGTATCAAATTATCCACCAGGTTGGGGTAAAAAATCTTAAAGATGTATCCGAAACAGCCCAAGTAGTACTTGCAGGAAATACCAACAAGGATCGTTATAAGCCAGTTGGATTTCTTAATCCGCTTGGTATGAAAATGAGTTCAGGGGCAGCAACACTCGTTATTTCTCGTGCAGGTTCAACGATATTTGAAATTGCATCTTGGAACGTACCTTCGATTATTATTCCATTTGATAAATCAAATGGCGACCATGCTAGAAAAAACGCGTATACCTACGCGAGAGCAGGCTGTGGCGAAGTTATCGAAGAAAACAATTTAACCCCAAACATACTCGTATCTGAAATAGAAAATATTTTAAGTAACCCAAGCAAAGTTGCTGCAATGAAAAAGGCTACGCAAGATTTTGCACGGCCTGATGCGGGACGGGTGATTGCCAAGGAAATTCTTGATTTAGCTTTAGAACATGTAAAGTAGAGAAATGAGCTGCATTCTGGTAAAATATAGGGATGTCAGAAGAAAAAGTTATTACTCGTTTTGCGCCCTCACCAACAGGCTATATGCATATTGGCGGTATTCGCACTGCAATATATGCATGGCTTTGGGCGCGGAAAAATAATGGGGTTTTTATATTACGAAGTGAAGATACAGATAAAAAAAGAGAAGTAGAAAATTCATTTGACCATATAATCGAATCCCTGAAATGGCTTGGTATTACTTGGGATGAAGGTCCCGATATAGGTGGACCTCACGGACCATACACCCAATCACAAAAATTAGATACATATAGAAAGTATGCCCAAATACTTATAGACAAAGATTTAGCATATACTGACCCTTATACTGAAGTAGAAGTCGAGGAATTTCGCAAAGAAGCAGAAAGTAAAAAGCAACCATTTCTTTTTAGAGATCACCGGCCACAGAATCCTCCGATATGGGACGGAAGTAGGCCACTTCGCTTCAAAGTAACTAACATTAAATCTTATGAGTGGCACGATCTTGCTCGGGGCACCTTGAGTGCAGGGCCAGAAGCACTTGATGATTTTATTTTAATTAAGAGTGATGGTTACCCGACATATAATTTCGCCCATATTATAGATGATTTAGAAATGGGGGTAACCCATATTATGCGCGCAGATGAATTTATTGCATCAACACCAAAATTCCTCTCACTCTATGATGCTCTTGAAATCAAACGTCCGGCATTTGTAACGTTACCACCTATTCTTGGGCCAGATGGTAAAAAAAAACTCAGCAAACGAGATGGCGCCAAAGATATACTAGATTACCGAAATGAAGGGTATTTACCTGAAGCAATGATTAACTTTCTTGCGTTTTTGGGCTGGAATCCAGGAGATGAGCGAGAAATATTCACTAAGGAAGAACTTACCCAAGCATTTGATGTTACTAAAATTCAAAAATCAGGGGCAAAAGTAAACCAAGAAAAACTTGATTGGATAAATAGGGAACACATACTCAAATTAAACGGTAAGGAATTTATCGCATACGCTAAAAAATATTTACCAGACTCTATTAGTAAACTAGCTACATTTTCTGAAAATATATTTAACCGTATGATACCAATACTTCGTGAACGTATTAATAAGTTCTCTGATATTATTGATATGGGAAATAGGGGAGAGTTAACATATTTTTTCAATAAACCTGACGTCAATACCTTGGGGCTTACATACAAGGACACGCCGTCTGAAGTTACAAAAGCTAATTTAGAAAATGTCTTTGGTGTTTTGTCAAATATACCTGAAGGGGACTTCACGAAAGAAACAATAAAAGATTCAATTATGCAGGCACTTGACTCTAAGGATAGGGGCGCGACACTGCATCCTATGCGATTTGCATTATCCGGACTCGATAAATCCCCCGACCCATTTATACTTGCTGATATACTTGGTAAATCTGAAACTTTGGAAAGACTTTCTATTGCTATAACTATGCTTGCAACATAAACCCACACCTTTTCTATGAATAAACACACGACAACATTACTCGCCACTGGTTTGATACTAACTATTACACTAGTGCCATTTTGTGCATTACAAAAAAATGTACAGGCAGACACAGCAAGTGATTTGTCCCAAAAAATTTCTGAAAAAAATAACCAGATCGAGCAATTAGAGCAAGAGATTAAGCAGTATCAAACTGAATTGAATGTTATTGGTAAAAATGCACAGACACTTAAAAGTTCATTGAATGAGTTAGATATCTCACATAAAAAATTGGAAGCAGAAGTCAAAGTTACACAATCAAAAATTACGACGACTAATCTACACATCCAAGAGCTAGAGCTTCAGATTGGCGACAAAAATCAAACGATTGATAATAACCAACAATCAATAGCAAAAGGTATTGCAATTATAAATGAGTCAGAAAACAATCCATTTATCTTTAGCATTCTTACGAGAAGCGCAATAACAGAATCGTTAGGTGATATTGAAAATATTAAAAGTGTACAAAGACGAATTCGTGAAAATATATCCGAAGTTACTGTCGTCAAAACTGGATTAGAAGGTAGTAGATCTGACGCAATTAAGGCAAAGTCACTTCTTGTTGAACTACAAAGTGAGCTTGGCGATCAACAAAAAATTCTAAGCCAAAATATAGTTGCTAAAAACAAACTACTTGGAGAGACCAAAGATAAAGAGTCAAACTACAAAAAAATTGTTGCCCAAAAAACTGCATTAAAAAATGCATTCGGGAATGAACTTAGAGATTATGAAGCCCAATTAAAATTCGTACTAGATCCAAGTAGTTTACCAAAAGTAGGTTCAGGTGCGCTTAATTGGCCATTGCAATCTGTATATATTACACAGTTATTTGGCAAAACAGTTGCCGCAAAGCGTTTATATACAAGTGGTAGCCATAGTGGCATTGATTTTAGAGCAAGCACAGGCACACCAGTCATGGCCATGGCATCAGGTACGGTCTTGGGCTTTGGTGATACAGATGAAGCATGTAAAGGAGCATCATTCGGCAAATGGGTATATATCAAATATGACAATGGATTAGGCTCTGTATATGGCCATTTATCGCTTATAAAGGCTTCAACAGGACAAAGAGTAGCTCCTGGTGATATCGTCGCGTATAGCGGCTTTACAGGCCATGCAACTGGGCCACATCTACATGTCGGACTCTACGCAGCTGAAGCAGTAGAAATAAGCAACAAAGAAAGCATTGCGTGCAAAGGAAAGATGCTGTATCAGCCACGTGCGGCACTAAATGCATATCTTGACCCAATACTTTACATGCCAAAATATACAGCAGATATGCTTAAGCCTGATATGTATTAAAAAATCCCAGCCGTAAATGTAGCTGGGAAGATTCCTAAGTTTTGCTTCTATCTGCTGGTACAAAAATGAAGGTCCAAGCTATATGCATTAAATAGCTTTTTTGCAGCAGCGCGTGGCAGGTAAGAACCTTTCATTAATCTAGTATACATAGATATAAATGCAAGGTATATGTCGTAAAAGATATATTGTGCGACATATAGATATTTATTCCCTCTACTAATATAAGACTACATAATACAGCTATTAAACTTCCGCACGTCACTATTATATTTTTCCAATTCAATTTTTACCTGAGCAACGAGAGCGTTATATTCAGTTACCTTTTTATTATAGTTTTCTACAGCTGGCCAATACTGAATACTGTTTTGATTCATACTTGCTATACTTCCCTTTTCATTGTCTAATTCAATTACGAGCATTGCAATCGTAGCTTCTTCGGATTCAATTTTTTCCTTAAGTGCTGGATCAGCTGATGGACAAAGTGCAAGTGGCTTGCCAAAATGCTGTACAAGTACCCATACCATACTGTCTTGATAGGCACCTTTTGCCACACCAACGCCAATATTAGTATATGTATCATTTAAAATATTTGCTCGGTGGCCTGGTGAATTCATCCAGGCAGTAACTACATCCTCATCATTTTTGAAAGTACTTCCGAGTGCTAAATTTTCACCAATAACCGTATACGCATATCCAACTTCTGTCGCTAGATCGCTTACTCCTTTGCCATCTGGAGATTCGTGTTCAAAATATTGTTTAGCGAGCATATCTGCTACTTTTATTTGAGCTGAAACATCTAACTTACTATCCTCAACAAGTATGCTTAGTCCATTGTCCAAGCGAGCTTTATTAGTTGCTGTAATAATGCCTGCTTGCGACAGGACGGCATTATTTGCTGAACTTAATTCAAGATTAAGAAAAGGCAAATAAATTGTTGCAAAATTTTCGATTGGCAACAAAAGATTAAATTTTGATTGGTTACTAGTTTTTAATGCGAGACCATAAGAAGTAATGATAACCGAACAAACACTAATGACGAGTACCAGGAACAAAAATTTAAATAGGCGCATGATTTTATTGAACCGTAACGGACTTTGCCAGATGCCGTGGCTTGTCGATGTTCCGATTAAGCTGAAGAGCTGAATAATATGCAAATAATTGCAGTACGAGTACCTCAAGTAGAGGATACAGGAGCGGGTCTTCGAGATGTGGGATTGTTATAATGTCGTTAGCACATTTTAAACTTACGTCTTGTGCGGTTACAGCATCAGTAATAGCTATGATGTTTCCGCCTTTTGATTTAATTTGTTCAAGTGAAACTTTACTCAAATCAAAAAGTTTATCTTTTGGTAAAAGCACAATTGACACAGATTGATCATCTATAACTGCCATTGGACCGTGTTTTAGTTCACCGAGTGAATACGCGCCAACTTCTTTATATGTAAGTTCTTTAAATTTTAAAGCTCCTTCGCTCGCAATAGCCATGTGTACACCTCTACCGAGGAATTGAATTGTGCTTGCGTTCTTATATTTTTTCGCAATTGCTTGTATGTGTGAGGCTTGTAAAAGGACGGCAGCCATCTGATCAGGTATTTTTTCAAACGCAGTAAGAAACTTTGTAGCATCATAGGCAGCCATACCTCTAGAGCGTGCGAGTAGAATCGCCAGAAGATATGCAACCGTGCACTGCGCAGTAAATGCTTTTGATGATGCGACGCCGATTTCAGCACCTGCGCGTGTAAATACCCCTGCGTCAGTTTCATTTGCAATCGCACTGCCGACAACATTAACGATACCAAGCGTTGTGTATCCACGTTTTTGTATATCTTTTACAGACTCAAGTGTATCAGCAGTCTCACCCGACTGACTAATAGCAATCACAACAGTATCTTCTTTTGAATAATTAAATTTGCTGTAGCGAAATTCTGAAGCTACATGCGTTGTTACAGTAACCGGTGTCAAAGATTCTATAATTTCTTTAGCAACAAGCCCTGCATTGTATGCAGTGCCACACGCAACTATAGCGACATGTTTAATAGCATGCAATTGTTTTTCCATGTCTTTTAGTCCACCTAAAATAACCTCACCTTTTGTAAGATCAAATCGCCCTAACATAGTCATTCTAGTTGTAGAAGGCTGCTCATAGATTTCCTTGAGCATAAAGGTTGCATAGTCACCCTTACCGAGGTCTCCAATCGTCATGCCATCGATAAGCTGCTCTACTTTTTGAATATAGTTTCTTGCTTTATCATGATATTTAGTAATCTCATAAGATAAGCTTGCACCGTCGAGCACACCCATTTCACCATCCTCAAGAACGATATATCGATCAGTATATCGCAAGAGTGCATTTGGACTCGATGCAACCACGAACATTGCATCTGTTTTGCCAATAGTCAGAGGACTTCCATTTTTAACTACATAAAGTTTATGAGGATCATCTTTGTTTATAATCACGAGCCCAAAACCACCATCTAGCTTTTGTGCCACACACTTGACTGCGTCATGCATTGTGACACCTCCTTTAAGTTCCTGTTCAATTAGATGTGGAATAATTTCCGAATCTGTTTCTGAAACAAATATATGCCCCAAAGCGAGCAACTGCTCTTTTAATATTTCATAATTTAAAATTGTGCCATTATGGACAACAGCTATGTTGTGGTCACAGTCAAAATGCGGATGTGCATTTTGAATTGATGGCTTGCCATGTGTTGCCCATCTCGTGTGACCAATGCCTACTGTACTTGTGATATTTTTAGTGCCAAATTCACCCTCGATGACTTCCTTGTTAAAATGTTCACTCGGTGCACCTAAACATTTGGTTGTTTTAAAAATACCATGATCAACAATCGCAATGCCCGAGCTATCATAACCACGATACTCCAAATCACCGAGCGATGTAATCAAAAGCGGTAACAACTGTTTTTCTTTTTGACTAACGAATCCAATAATGCCACACATACAATAAAAATTAATTATTCATAAGTACAAGTACTCGATTTAGTAAAACCAGCAAGCTCTGCTTCTTCCTGCGTTGCAAACCATACTTTATTCTCCTCGTTAATTCTCTTTGCGCTGCCACAGTTTGGCGGGTAATATTTTGTACCATTCCGAGATGCAACATACTCCCCTTGTCCTATGGTAGCAGGTGTTACATTAGGTGCAATGGAATCCGTAAATGTCTCAACTTGCCCAGTAATCACAACGCTTTTAGTTGTAAGCGATGCAGTATTTGATAATCTCCCAAACAGAAAACATGAACTTCCCACAACGGTTATAACAAGCACTAAAAGGACATTTTCTTGAAAATGCTTGTTTTCATATAAAACCTTGATTTTATCTCGTACTTCTTGTATACTCATGCTACCTATAGAAGTATAATATTTTTATTCAAAAAACACTAAAATAAGCATATGGCACATAGAAAAGCGGGTGGAACAGCCCATAACTTAAGAGATTCGAACCCAAAGTACTTAGGTACAAAAATTTACGACGGCGGCGCAGTTAAAGCAGGCGGTATTATTATTCGACAGCGTGGCACAAAAATCATGGCAGGCAATAATGTTAGCATCGGTAAAGATCACACTCTATTTGCTCTCCGAGAAGGTAAAGTAAAATTTGGGACAAAAAGAAAGACTAATTATGACGGCAAAGTAGTCACCAAACCCATTGTCCACGTACAATAAGCCACAAGAAAAAAACTAATCATTTATGATTAGTTTTTTTCTGCTACAATGACGACTTTAAGGTTTGCTTTTTCGCCAGAAATTTCTATTGGAAGGATATGACTGCCTGTGCTTTTAAGTGGCTTATCCAATTTTAATGCATCAGGAGATAATTGTATTCTATGTTGCCTGCCGAGCTCTTCCAGTATTTCACTGCCACTAATACCTTTAAAAAGATGACCTTGCTCATTGACTCGAGTAGATATAGTAACAACTTTATCTGTTAATTCACTAAGATTTTTCTTCAAAAGCGATAACTCAATATTTTTTTCAATTTGCGTCTGCTTTTCATGTAGTTCCCATGCGACTAATGCTTGCGGAGTTCCAATCTTTGCCAAACTTTTAGGCAATAGAAAATTCCTAGCATAGCCATCATTGACCTCTTTGACTTCACCTCGCTTGCCAATTTTTGGTACCGTTTGCAGTAAAATGACTTTCATGTGTTTTTACTTTGCTAATAATTCTTTTGCTGCATCTAATTGGGGATCTTTAGAAGCCTCAATATCTGCATCTGAAATTGACACGACCATGTCAGGTGTTAATCCTTGTTCCGAGATCGACACACCATTTGGAGTGTACCATTTGGCTACTGTAATTTTTAATTCTGTATCATTGGTTACAGGGATAACTTCTTGTACAGAACCTTTACCATAGGTTGTAGTTCCTACTAAAGTAGCGATTTTATATTCTTGCAATGCACCTGCAAGTATTTCTGATGCAGAAGCTGATCCTTCATCGACAAGTATGACAAACGGAAAATCCTTTTTAGTTAGTGTGTATCCTTGGCTTTTATATATTGTCTCTTTAGCAGCGTCAGTTGTTTTCTCAACAACGATGGTCCTGCCTTTTGGAATAAACCAGCTTGCAATTTGCACAGATGCATCTAGATAACCACCAGGATTACCCCGAAGATCAAGGATAAGTTTTGAGCTAGTTGATGCATCGAATGTCTTAATAGCCGCCTTGAATTCTCTGTCTGCATTTGCACCAAAGTTATAAAATGAAATCATAAAAATTCCACTACCAAGTTCTTTGGTATCTAAAGTAGGAATAGTTATATCTGCACGTACAATTTTAACATCTTTGGGATTAGTATTACCTTCAGAAAATATTGTAAGGTTAACTACTGTTCCTGCTTTACCTCGTATTAAGTCAATCGCTTCATCAACTGTTAGAGTGCTACTTTCTTTTCCATCTATTTTGAATATGGTATCCCCTGGCCGTAAACCTGCTTTTTCAGCAGGAGAATCCTTTAGTGGCGCAATAACTGTTAACACACCATTTTTAACACCGATTTCGATACCAATGCCGCTTATCTCACCGCTTATTGCCGCATCAAAGTTCTCAGTTTCAGTAGGATCCAGAAACACAGAGTAAGGATCATCAAGTGTTGCAACAAGCCCTTTAATTGCTCCCCAAATTCTTGTTTGGTCATCAACAGTTGCAGCATTGGGATGCTTTGCATCAATGAGATTCCAAACTTTCCAAAATGGAGCAAAATCTGCTGGGGTTGTATCGGCTGAATCGGCATTTGAAATATTTGGCGTCACTGCTTGCAATACATGTAACCTTGCATTGGTTAAAATGCCTAGAGCGAAAATTACTAATCCTACGAAGATCCCTATGACTATGTTTTGTGATTTTTTTGTAGAGCTTTGCATTATAGTTTATTATTCTGGTAACAAGGCACTTGCTGTGTACGTATTTGCCGGGTCCCACAGCATCCATGACGGTATCCCAGCATCCCCTGATGCTTTGATTTGGTCTTGCACCATTTGTGCGGTGTAATGCACAGGATAATCAAAATCCTGAAGCCATGGACGTAATTGTGCAACGGAAATTCTTGCCTTACTCTCTGCTGGCACTGTTGGATCTGCCATAAGTGCATTTACTCTTACAACTGCTCGGTCAAGAGAATATTTCACCACATCATATGCATGAGCATTGACGTCTGTGTAGCCGTTGAATCCTTTATAGTAATGTGACGGATAGACCATTGGGGCAACATAATCAAAATGTAGTAATGCGCTTTCAAATAATTGACCTATTCCCAAATCATCAGTATTGATGGTTGTCATACCAAAAACATCTCCTGAGATAGGAATACCCAGCGGATGGAAAGTTGTATCAAGGTATGCAAAGAAGCTCGTCACGACGTCTGACTTACTCTTCCCTTCACTTATGGGGAAATATATATCTTTCATATTACCATCAGCCGGGAAACGTATATAGTCAAAATTAATCTCATCAAAGCCTCGACTGTAGGCTTCTTTAGCGATGGTTGCATTATACTCCCATGCATTTTGCGAACCAGCATCTACCCAATGAATGCCTTTGTTATCAGTCCAATTTTTCGCTATGTCGCTCTTCTTTTTGACGGCTTCATTTGGATGTTTTTCTACATAATATTCATCTTGAAAAACTGCTACACGACCTATGATGTAAATATTTTTCTGATGCAGCTCTTCAATCAGAGCATCGATATCTCTGATACGATTTTCAACTGCACCAGTTGCAACGAGTACAGGATCATTTACTTTAAATGCAATACGGCCTGTATAATCCTTCACATCGAGTACGACCGCATTGATTTCCTTTTCATCTATGAGTGCTATAATTTTATTACGAAATGAAGTTGATCCACCAGCCCAGCTAGACATGTAAATTGCTTTGACTACTTCTGGGGTTCGTATATGACTAATGACTTTAGGCTTTGGTAAAGGTGGAGCCTCTGTATCAGTACTGACCACTTGTGCTACTAATTTCCCGGTATAATATTTGGCAGCAAAAACTTCAGGTACGACAAAATAAAGAAAAAGTCCGACAACGACCGGAGCTAGTAACATAAGTGGGTATGTAATCTGTTTTTTAAGTTTCATTTTTTCTTAACTAGTTTCTTCAATAATTTCTTTGACACTTCTCATGCTTGTGCTGCGTCGTCGCAATGACCGCTTGTAAAATATATACGCTATGAGTGCAATACCAAAGCCGGTAACAACAAACAGGATTTTACGTATAGTTATTGGAAAGCCTAAAAATGGCAGTGCTGCTACCCAAAGTCCTAATATAAAAAGTAATCGTTCGTATGACATGCGTATATTGTAATATGCTTGGAAGTATACTGCAAATTTTATTAATTACGAAATCCCTTCTAGGATAAGGACAAATTCCCCTCGTATATGGCCACTATTTTTTGTAAAGTACGTTGCAAGTTCATGAACACTGCCAGCTTTAATCTCTTCGAATTTCTTGGTTAATTCCCTGCCGATTACCATATGGCGTTTTGGAATAAGTGTTGTCAACTTTTCCAATGTTTTCGTCAGTCTATGCGGCGATTCATAAAAAACAGCAGTATGTTTGATGCCAATTATTTCCTTGAATAAAGTTTCTCGGCCTTTCTTGTGCGGCAGAAATCCATAAAACGTAAACGTAGCAGATGGTATACCAGATGCCGACAAGGCCGTAATACATGCAGACGCACCTGGTATCGGCACAATAGTTATATTGGGGTCATTCAGTTCACGCAGTTTCTTTACAAGCAATACTCCAGGATCTGATATGCAGGGTGTGCCAGCGTCTGTTACGAGTGCCATAGTTTTGCCACTTGCTAATTCTCTCATGAGAGCTTCATGTTTAGCGTCTGTAGTATTACTGTGGTAACTCTGTGTTGGAGTTTTGATGTCATACTTCATCAAAAGCGTCTTAGTCGTACGAGTGTCCTCGCATAATATAAGATCAACTTCCTTGAGTATCCGTAGTGCTCGAAGTGTTATATCTTCAAGGTTCCCGATCGGGGTGGCGACTATATAGAGTATTGCCATAATTTTTCAATTATACCATGTTTAGCTTATAAAATAAGGTGAAATTTCAGATTATTGACAAATATGTTTTAATATGATATACTATGTATACAAATAAATACATCTTATGAAGAAAAAGTTATTCATTCTGTGGCAGTTTTGGGATTTTGGCGAGAATACATAAGCCCCCACTGTAACCTACAGATTAAAGAGGCCTTAGAAACCTCTTCGCTGGGAACCGTCAATGGTTCCCTTTTTTATTTCATAATTAGTGATTCTTCACAGCTTGCACTACAGTAAGATTCAGTTGCTGATTGAGCACATCCTTCACAGCAAATAAAATGCTTGTGGCATGCGAGATTAGCACAGTTCACGTATCGTTCAGATTTCTCACCACAACGCTCACATATCCCTATAACGTTGTGTTTTTCTTTATCATTGAAGTGCATCGTGATTCGATTATCGAAGACATAGAGACTACCTTCGAAATGCTCCCCAGGATATTTCTCCATAAAGGATACTATGCCACCATCGAGTTGATAGACGTCCTTAAATCCTTCCCGTTTGAGATATCCTGACGCTTTTTCACAACGTACGCCACCAGTACAAACCGTCAGTACTGTTTTATTTTTCAAATTTGCAATTTCTTTTACATTCTCTTTGAGATCACGGAAATTCTCCATGCCTGGAAAAACCGTACCCTCAAATTTCCCCACCTTGAGTTCATAGTCATTGCGCATGTCGACGACATAGAATTCTTTGCCTTCGTCGTACCATTTCTTGAGCTCGTGTGGCGGTAAATGGGTACCCGTTATAACATTTGGATTGATATCGCCTTCTTCGCCTAAATGAAGCGATACGATCTCATCACGTACTTTGATTGATAGCCTCGGGAAAGCTTCGCCAGTACCTACACTTTTTTTCCAATGAATCTGTTTAAAACGCTTCCTAGATTGCATCCACGTAATATATTTTTCAATATTTTCTGTCATCCCTTCAAAAGTGCCATTGATGCCTTCAGACGCGATTATCATCCGTCCTTTTAGACCTAGCACTTCACACACAGCACGTTGTCGTGCCATTTCTTCGTCTGGGTTTTCTATGGGTAGGTATTTGTAGAATAGAATAATCGTATACATACGGTTACTATAGCTTTTTTGTTTACTTTTCTAAACTTGACAAAATAATTATTAAAATGCAGTATTAAGGAAACTTTGTATGGCATTACAACTGAAGAAGCCAATTCATCCTGACCTTTGGCTGGTCAGTACATATGTTGCACAGATTGAGCAATGGTCTAAAACAAACAACCTATTGCATGATGAGGTTAAGAGTAACAAAAAAATCCTCATTAAGGCTGTGCAGATTAGTAATGGTTATTGTTGCAATAGGCTCCCTAAAAAGAAAGAAGTTAAGGAAGTTTTAAAGGAATTATTAAAATTGATGCTATTTTGTACAATTCATTTTAAATTAAATGGCAAAACAATTGCAGATGCTACTGTTGAAAGATTGATTATAATTTTCAAAGCAATAGCAGAGACCAACACTCTTTTTTCTGGTCCTAAAGGATTTAGTTTGTTTATGTTCCTTTTGTATATAATCCTTGGGAATTTATTATTGAAAATAAGAAGCCCCGGCAATCCGGGTTTAGTTTAAAAAAGTACCACCCTCAAGCGTCGATCGAAATTGGTTGACGCTTTTTATTTTCTGTATTTCTTACTTCTCCACTTGTCCGCTATTTTTACTCTATTGAGTGAGCGTTCGAGTTCCGCCTCGAAGTGTTCAAAGTCGACATCGGACTCGTTCTTCATTTTCATGAGCTCTTCTGCTCGTTTCTTTGCTCGTTCAATATCGATCTGAGCTACAGGCTCGGCGGTACTCGCAAGGATTATTATTTCGCTACCTGACTTTACTTCGACAAAGCCTCCGGAAACTGACATTGGGGAAACTTCACCTTCTCCTATGTGTTTTGCCACAATTTCTCCTGTGCCAAGAGAAGCAATAAGTGGCACATGCCCTGGCAGTACTGTTATCTCCCCTTCAGTTGTAGGAAGGGTTACTTGTTCCACCTCTTCTTCGAGAATCATACGCTCAGGAGTAACTATCTTCAGTTTTAGTGTTTTAGTTGACATATCAATATTAATAATGTAAGATTTTTGAAAACAATTAAATAAAGAAACATGAATCTACTCTATCTTGGTCCACTTTCAGTGCTAGTAATCTTAAGCCTTATGTGCCTGTCATACTATTATGATCAGAGAAGTAAGAAATTAAAGGAATTCAGAGAACACGGTATATTTGGTGTAATTATTACAGGTTCGCCTTATTACCAGAAATCTGAAAACTGTATCAATCTAGGAAAACTTCTGACTACTCTTCTGGTACTAACCTATTGTATTAGTCTGCTACTTTGGGCATTAGGTCTTAATTGATCTCAAATGATTCCTAACTTTCTTTAATTTTAACACACTCAGTAATGGGGGTGTTTTTTACATTGCTCCCCTCATGTAAAAATCCTGCTCCCCTTTCTCATCATGCCCGCCCGCCAGAGTACTGACATTCGGGTAAACTTGCCATCTACATACTACCACGCATGTAGAATTCACTTTCGCTTTTCTCGTCATGCTTACCGTCGAGGATTTCTCGAAAAGAACGAATAGTATCTTCAAGCTTCACATACTCTCCTGCGCGGCCAGTAAACTGCTCTGCAACGAAAAATGGCTGCGAGAGGAATCGTTGGATCTTACGCGCGCGAGTCACAAGCTCCTTATCTTCTTGTGAGAGTTCTTCCATACCCAAAATCGCAATGATGTCTTGGAGGTCTTTGTAGCGCTGAAGTACTCGCTGGACTTCACGGGCAACTTCGTAGTGCTCTTTCCCGACAATGTTGGGATCAAGAATCGTCGATGATGAATCGAGTGGGTCAACAGCTGGATAAATACCGAGCTCAGAGAGTGAACGGTTAAGTGTTACGGTCGAGTCTAGGTGCGCAAATGTCGTTGCTGGAGCAGGGTCAGTCAGGTCGTCAGCCGGCACATATACGGCCTGTACGGACGTTACAGAGCCTTTATCGGTCGAAGTGATGCGTTCTTGCATGTTGCCCATTTCTGATGCCAATGTTGGCTGATAACCCACTGCAGATGGAATACGTCCCAAGAGTGCCGATACTTCAGAACCAGCCTGTGTAAAGCGGAAAATATTATCAATAAAGAAAAGCACGTCTTTGCCTTCTTCGTCACGGAAGTGCTCAGCCATTGTGAGCCCCGTAAGTCCCACTCGTGCACGCGCGCCCGGTGGTTCATTCATTTGTCCGAAGACCATGGCAACTTTATCCAGCACTCCTGAGTCTTTCATTTCATGATAGAGATCGTTGCCTTCACGAGTTCGCTCTCCAACACCTGCAAATACTGAGTAACCGCCATGGTTGGATGCAATATTGTGAATGAGCTCTTGAATGACCACAGTCTTGCCCACACCTGCACCACCGAAGAGTCCGACCTTGCCACCTTTTAAGACTGGACAGATAAGATCGATAACTTTGATACCAGTTTCTAATATTTCTACTTTGGTTGATTGAGCAGTAAATGCTGGTGGCTTACGATGGATTGCAGAGCGTTTGTCAGACTTAGTTTTCTCTTTACCATCGATCACATCGCCCAAGACGTTGAAAATTCTCCCAAGCGTATCTGTGCCAACAGGTACTGAGATAGGCGCACCGGTGTCAATGACTTCCATACCTCGATACATGCCGTCAGTAGAATCCATGGCAATCGTGCGGATAACGTTGTTGCCGAGGTGGTACTGTGTTTCAAGAACGACTCTTTTACCGTCAATTTCAGTTTCAATTGCGTTATATATTTCCGGGATATGGTTTGTGAATTCTATATCGACAACCGGCCCGATAATTGTTTTTACTGTTCCTTTCATAATTATTTTTCTATTGACCAAGGACTACCTGGTGTTTTTATGTAATTAATTAATTCAATAAAATTCTTTGTTACTGTATGTTGATCTTTCAATGATTTCAATTTAACAATCTTTTTTTTAAACGTTCCTGAACTATCAGTAATATTTTCTACCGTAAACTTTTCACCACCATCATTCTGTACAAGTGTTTTCTTCTTTAACCACTCTTCTGAGTACTTTTCAGGTCCCATATTTATTTTTAATTTGCTTTCATCCATATATTAACTCACACTTGCCATACCGGCACTGATTTCTGATATTTCTTGGGTAATTGATGCTTGGCGGGCCTTGTTGAATACTAGTGTCAATTCATCAATAATCTCCCCTGCTGCATCACTCGCATTCTTCATGGCTATCATACGCGAAGATTGCTCAGATGCAATAGATTCGAGAAGCATTTGGTATATGTGCATGCGAGACAAGTCTTCGATCAGATCTATAATCAATGATTCACTATTGGGCTCAAAGATATATTCTCCTTGGCTTTTTATCCCACCATCGAGCGCAAGTGTAGCATCAGCGATTTCACTTTTTGATACAGGTAGGAGTTGCACATTCTTTGGTACTTGCGAAAGTGCTGAGACATAATCTGTATAGAGCACATGCACATGGTCGTAGCCTTCTTTTTCGAATTCTGCAATTGCAAGGTTTGCTATTGGCAGCACGTCTGCAAGTCTTGGTGCATCTGGCAGATCTGGAAATGTTGCAATGACATTTTGTCCAAGGCGCCTTAGTGCGGCCTCACCTTTCTTGCCGATTGTGATGAATGCATATGACTCACCTGCGTGATGCTTGATGAATTCCATGACGAGACGAAAAACTTGAGTGTTGTATGCACCACAAAGCCCTCGATTCGACGTAATGACGATAGCAAGCTCCTTTTTTCCCTTCTTCTCGACAAGGTATGGATGCGTCGAGTTCTTGATCGAGTCCGCTACGCGCGCCAAGACTTCTTGGGAATACTTCGCATAATGGCGTGACTGCAATGTCTGATTCACTGCTTTCTTCATCTTCGAAGCAGCCACAAGCTCCATGGCCTTGGTGATCTTCTTGGTATTACGGATTGACTTAATCCTTCTTTTTATTTCCTTTCCGACAGCCATATAATATTTATTGAAACATACTTGGATTAATGAAGTATGGAACCAAGACAGCTAACAGTAAGATAATTACTAAAATGACTATTCCAATTAATCCATATTTTTTTGATAAATCATCGAAAACAGGAGCTATCCGAACAAGGTATCTTCTGTTTAATTTGAATGATTTAATCTCTTTATCTTCAGTCATATATTTAAATCATTTAGTTAAACGTTGTTTTATGTTCTCCAATTACTTTCTTAAGCAATACTTCCCCACTTTCACTCCACATACCATCCTTCTTCACTTCATCTAAGAATTGCTTTGCATTTGATTCTACGTAGTCGATAAGCCCTTCTTCGAATTCTTTGATCTTGGACATTGGCACAGTATCCAAATATCCTTTCGTCAGTGCATAGAGGACGATGACTTGATGTTCAACCTTCATTGGAGAATACTGAAGCTGCTTCAAAAGCTCTGTAGCTCTGCGACCGCGTTCGATCGTGGCTTTGGTAGCTTCATCGAGATCTGAGCCGAATTGTGAGAATGCTTCGAGTTCTCGGAACTGTGCTAGATCAAGCTTAAGTGTTCCTGAGACCTTTTTCATAGCTTTGATCTGAGCAGCACTACCCACACGAGATACTGAGAAACCAACGTTCACCGCTGGACGAATACCTTTGTAGAACAGATCAGTCTCAAGGAATATTTGTCCGTCAGTAATAGAGATCACGTTCGTTGGAATGTACGCTGAAATATCACCAGCTTGTGTTTCGATAATTGGTAACGCTGTGATCGATCCACCACCAAAGTCTTTATTGAGCCTGCAGGCACGCTCAAGTAATCTTGAGTGTAAATAGAAGACATCTCCAGGATATGCCTCACGGCCTGGTGGACGACGAAGGAGGAGTGAGATTTCACGATATGCAACAGCATGCTTTGAAAGATCATCGTAAATGATTAAGACATCTTTGCCTTGATCGAGGAAGAATTCCGCAAGTGCGACCCCTGAATACGGTGCGATATATTGCATAGCTGCAGGTGCTGATGCACTCGCCGATACCATAATCGTATAGTCCATAGCTCCTGCTTCACGAAGTCGTGTTTCGATTTTCCTGAGTTTTGAATCTTTTTGACCGATCGCCACATATACACAGATCATGTCTTGGCCTTTTTGGTTGAGAATCGTATCAATAGCAATAGCAGTCTTACCGGTCTGACGATCGCCAATGATGAGCTCACGCTGACCGCGACCGATAGGGATAAGTGCATCGATAGACTTGATACCGGTTTGCACAGGCTGTGTCACTGATTCGCGAGTTATGACGCCCGGTGCTACTTTCTCGATCGGATAGGTCTTGGAGTTTGCGATTGCGCCACGTCCATCAATAGGCTGGCCGAGTGCATCTACGACACGTCCGATGAATGCTTCACCTACTGGAATATCAAGGATACGACCAGTAGCCTTCACTTCATCGCCTTCTTTGATACTTTCATAATTACCAAGAATGATCACTCCAACAAAATCTTCTTCGAGGTTAAGTGCAACTCCAATCTGCCCAGCTGGAAATGTCACCATTTCTGATGCCTTGATATCACGAAGTCCTGTGATACGAGCAATGCCGTCGAAAACTTCTGCAACAATGCCGACCTTCTCTCCCCCTTCAGTGAGCTTGAGATTTTCAATTTCTTTTCTTAAATTTTCGACAACAAAGTTTGATGACATAGTATAGTTAATAGTGAGTAGTAATTAGTGAATAGTAAATCATTTAGTAAACAGGGCTTGTAACTGTTCCAGTCTACCAGCTAGTGTGTAGTCATACACTATATCTCCGATCTTGATTTTCATACCACCAATGTTTTTCTGATCGATTATTTCATTGATGGCAACTTTATCTACTTTATATTTTTTCTTGAGTTCTTGTTCGAGGTTTTCTCTGTCATCATTTTCTAATTCTGTAACTGTAGAGATACTAATGTTTAAAATATTATGTTTCTTTGCATAAAGCTCTTCATATCGCTCAATAATCCTATTCAAATTCCCTGCTTGACCACTTTTTATTAAAAGCTTTGCAAAAGCATGGATTACTTTCTCTATTTCTGCATGCGTCTTACCTTCAGTTGTTTGAAGCAAAGTCTCTGCCAGATCAGTTGTCTTAATACGTTTCGTCATTTAAAAGTTAACTTTATTGAATAAGTATACAAATATGGTTGCCTTTCCGTTTCCTTCGCAAGGTTTATAATAACCATCTTCAATTTCTTCTTGTGAAGGAATGTACGGGAGTGATCGAAGCATGGTACATTCAACACTTTGGGTATTGTCGATCTTAATAATTGGTATTTTAAAAACAATAATAATTCCAATTATAACTAAGCAAATAATAAGAAATTTTTTCATATTACTTTAATTCTTTTACTGCATTATCGACTAATGCTGCATCAATCTTTGGTGTCATTGTACCAGTCAAAACTTTCTCTGTTGCAGAAATTACTAAATTCCCAAGCTCTTTCTTTGCATCATCAAGCATTTTCTGCTTCTCAGCTTCGAGACTTGCTTTACCATTTTTCATGAGTGCTTCTACGTCAGCTTCAGCAACTTTGAGTAGTTCAGCACGCTTCTGATCTGCATTTCTCTTTGCATCAGTTAGTATATCTGCACCTTCTCTGCGAGCTTGAGCTAACGCTTCGTCATAGGCTTTCTGTGTGTTTGCTAGAAGTATTGCATTTTCCTGACCTTGTGCTAAACCTTCTGCAATTTTATGAGACCGTTCATCCATAAGCTTTCTGATTGGCTTGATAGCAAAATACCAAAGCGCAAGAAACACAATGCCGAAATTAATCGCCTGTGCGAGCATAATTTTCCAGTCTATGTGAAATGTAGAAATAAGAGAGTCCATACTATTCGCTGTTCACTATTTACTTTTTACTACTTGAGCGAGAACGCGATAACGAGCGCATAAATAGCAATAGCTTCTGCGAATGCTGATGCAATAAGCATCGGGACGAGCACTTTGTTGGCTGCTTCAGGATTGCGACCGATCGCTTCCATAGCACGAGAACCAATCATACCAATACCAAGTCCAGGACCAATAGCACCGAGACCAATAGCGATAGCTTTTGCGAGTGGGATAAGATCCACAGCTGTGTTTTCCATAAAATATAAATAAACTACTAGACTAATAATGACATCTTATAATGTAGATGTTCTCTATCGGCGAATACCTCGTCAAGAGAGAACAGTTACATTAATGTTTTTCTGCATGAGCTTCATCATGATCCTCTGATGCAATAGAGAAATAGACCAACGTAAGCATTGAAAAAATGAGTGCTTGGATAAGTCCAACAAAAATTTCAAGACCAATAAATGGAATCGGCAAGACATATGCGAGGAGCGCTGCCATCGAAGCTAAGAGCACTTCTCCAGCAAAGACATTACCAAAAAGACGAAACGAAAGTGATGCGACTTTTGCGGCTTCACCAACAAGCTCAAGAACGCCAACAAAGAACATGACTGGTGCAACCATAAGAATACTTGGATCTTTGCGAACGTCGGTAAAAACTTTGCCAAACGCCTTCAGATTAACATATTTATTGAATGTTTTCCAGGCGCCAATTGAGAGAATGCCAAACAGATTAGAGCCAAGCACTGCCATTACTGCAAGTGCAAGTGTCGTATTAATATCTGCTGTTCCGCTACGTAAAAATGGCAAGAAGGCACTTTCACCACCATGCTCGGCAACTAAACCAAAAGCGCCAAGTGGCAATATACCTAACCAGTTGTTGATGAGGATAAAGAAAAATACTGCGAGTGCAATAGGGAAAATTTTGAGCGATTTTGCACGATTGCCAGTGATTTGATCAGTAAGATCAAGAGTCTGCTCTATAATTACTTCAAACAATGTCTGAAGTTTACTTGGCACCTTTTTAATGCTAAACCTCACGGCAATAGCCAAGATCACAATAATACCTACCGCGATCCAACTCGTAAGAAGTGCGTTTGTTATTGTGAAGTTACCAATATGCCCGATCGGCTCGGCATATATCGTCACCTCATGAACAATTTCGTGTGAAGTATCCGTAGTATGTAGCTCGGTTTCGTTATCTAAAATTTCGTTTTCGTTATGCATGTGTTTGATTGTCGTTGTCTTTAAGAGTTTGCAAATACTTTTTTATTACCTTGAGAATACCGAAAATAGAGATGAAAAACGCCAATCCAGTAAGCCCGAGAAATATCCATGGTTCTGTGCCAAAAGTTCGATCTAGATATTTCCCAACGAATAAAGCAACAACAATTGGGATAGCGACCCACGTGCTTACTCGCCCAAATATAACGAGTGAGTCATACCACCATGGTTTTTGTTTTTTATCCATAAACACAAACGACAGTTTGTGGTGCGTGTGGAAGGAATCGAACCTTCGACCTCCCGCCAAAGGCGGGCAAGCTGTCTTATAACTGGAAGTGAATTTTCAAATCAATAAAAGTTACCGCCCTGCGTGCGTGTGGAAGGAATCGAACCTTCGACCTCTGTCTTATCAGGACAGCGTTCTACCACTGAACTACACACGCACGCAAGAAACTAATACTTTTATTGATTTGAAATGAGCGAACCAGTTATATAGAACTGAACCCCGCCCGACTGAATGACTTCAGTCATTCGGGCTGGTACACACGCAAAAGAAAAGGTGCCACGTCTGGCACAAAAACTATAGCAAAAATGCCCCATTTGAGCAACAAAAAGCACCCGTGCTTTCGCTTGGGTGCTTTTTGATTTTTGAGGAGATTAGTAATCCCGTCGGCCGCGACTAGCGCCACCACCGTAACCACCACCTTGCCCACCACGACTTCCACCACCGTAACCACCTCCGTTTCCAGAGCGAGCTGGGCGATCTTCCATTGGGCGAGCTTCATTGACGGTAAGATTTCTTCCGCCAAAGTCTTGGCCATTGAACATTTCAATAGCCTTCGCTGCTTCCTCGTCAGAGGCCATTTCAACGAAGCCAAAGCCTTTTGATCGGCCTGACATTTTATCCATGATAATCGTTGCTGATTCTACAGTACCTGCTTGCTCAAAATGTGATTTGAGTTCTGCATCACTAGTGCTGTATGGTAAGCCACCAACGTACAACTTCTTTGCCATATGTGACAATAATTCTGTCCTTTTTAAATAAATAAAAAAGACAATATAACTAATAAGGTAATTGCCTGAAACCTCATATTTTGCACATACCAAAGCTATGCCTAGGTGGTGAAAACACTTCTTCGGGAAACTACTTGACACACCATAGCATAGTATGTGTAAATATGCAAGTTTTTACTCACGTAAAAAGTGGAAAACTTCTATTCCTCATCAGTTCCAACTGTTCCAGACTCAAGTGCTGCGACAATTTTATCCATATTACCAAGCATGATACCAGGAATATTAGACCATGATTGCTTGATCCGGTGATCAGTCACACGGTCTTGTGGGAAATTATACGTCCGAATTTTTTCGCTTCTATCCCCTGTACCGATTTGGTTCTTGCGCTCGCTAGAATACGTCTTGGCTTCTTCTTCGTCTTTGAGCTGCTGGAGCTTTGCAATCAATATCGACATAGCCTTCTCACGATTTTTCAATTGGCTTCGCTCTGAAGTAGAACGCACATCGATGCCAGTTGGCTTGTGAATAAGTCGCACTGCAGTTTCAACTTTGTTGACATTCTGTCCACCAGCCCCACCTGAACGCGAATATTCCATATCAAGATCAACCGGATTAATTTCAATTTTGGTTTTCTTTCGTATGGGGAGCACTGCAACTGATGCTGTTGAGGTATGGATGCGGCCATTCTTCTCTGTTCCAGGAACACGCTGCACGCGATGAACGCCTGTCTCATAGCGGAGCATGCGATAGGCATCTGTACCATTAATTTCAAATGATGCTTCTTTGTAACCTCCTGCCTCACTTTGAGATTCATAATTTATTTTCCATGACCAGCCCATTTTAGCAGCATACCTTGAATACATTTCTGCAAGTTCGTAGGCAAAAAGTGATGCTTCGTCACCGCCGGCACCAGCGCGAATTTCGAGAATGACTTCCCGAGGAAATTCCTCTTCAACTTCATCAGCTTTGAGAATGCTTTCGAGTTGTATATTGACGGCATCTTTTTCTACTTGCAATGTTTTCATGTCTTCATCTACCAAATCTTTAAGCGTCGGATCTGCACTTAACATGGCTGATAATTCGCTCTCCTGGCGCTCCAAACGCTCCAAGTTTTCTATGAGGAAACTTGTTCGGTGATCTTTTTTTAATTCTTCTCTATTTAATTCCATACTAGTATTGTACCAACAAAAAAGAAACCTTACGAAGGCTCCTTTTTGTTTTGCTAACGTTATTTCTTAAGTGCTGCGCGCTTCTTGAATTTATCAACGCGACCTGCCGTATCAAGTACTTTTTCGTTGCCAGTATAAAATGGATGACATTGACTGCAGATTTCAACAGTAATTTCATCCATGACTGAACCTACAGCAAAAACTGCCCCACATGCGCAGGTGACTTTTGCCTTAGAGTTATATTTTGGGTGAATATCTTTTTTCATATTAGTAAAAATAGCACAGAATTTTTGTCTTTGCAAGAGCTATATATTGAGCTCAGATTGCTTGTAAATTATAGTCCTTCAAGCGGATCGATCATGGTTTCTTGGATTTTTTTAGCTTTTGCCATAACTTGATTACCATAAGGAGCTGTCGTTGATGTACAAGATGAACCACCACCATAATACCTACAAGCTGCTGTTCTCTCGGCTGAATATGTTTGCGCATCAGCACCAAGATCAGAAAGATATATAGCAGACGCCATGAATGCATCATTTGGAGACCATGGATCAGGAGGATTATGCCCTGTTGCTGTACTTATGCGCCCTTTCAAAAGCATCCATGTGGAAGGAATAAATTGAGCGGGCCCCATAGCACCACCGTACCCAAAAGTAAATGGACATGATACTCGTGTTTTCATTGGATCGCGACCAAGTTCTGTTGTAATTGCTATAAATGGAGCAACATCTCTCGTAGGTTTCATGACTTTAAGAACTGCTGCGCCTGATTTTACTTTTATACCAGCGCCTGTTACTTTATCTGCTAAATAACAAGATCCCACATCAACCCCCAGATTTGATTCCTGAGTCAAAATTGCTAGTAGGAATGCAGGACGAATGCCCGTTGCCTTTTCTGCAATTTCAGCATATTTAAGTGCATCACCAAACGGAATCGCAGAGGTATCACGAAGAGCAAACAGTGCACTTCTAATTTGAGCTGCTTTCTTTTGGCGATCAGCTAATATAGTTTGATAGGTTTTTTCTTTACTCTTACTCACTGAAAGTAATTCTTCCTTTTCATTCTGAGATACTTCGACTTTATGCTTAGCAGATTCAATTTGAGCCTTGGCATCTAGTTCCTGATCTTGTTTCTGACTTAACACTTCCTTTTCAGTCAGTGTTTCATTTTTGACATGGCTAATATTATCGATTGAAGTCTTTATAGATTCTTTGATAGATGCAAACGTATCAACATCAGTATAAAAGTCTGAAATAGACTCGTTAGTGAGCATGACATGCACAAAGGTAGCATCATCAATCTCATTGGTTTTCCTCATGAGCTGGGCTAAAGAATCTTTAGTATGGTTAAGCTTTGTATCCAGCGTTGCTATAGTTTTAGTTTTGTTTGTAATTTCCCCACTGAGCTTCGTAATAACCAAATTCTTTGATTTAATATCGAGTTTCGCTTTATCAATCTGTGTTGTGAGTATTTTAATATCATTATTTATGGATGCAGACTGCCCTTTTTGAGCATTAAGCTCAGTAGTTTTTTGAGCAATTTCTGCCTCTAGTGCTGCCAGCTGAGCCTCCAGTGCTGCCTCTTGAGCCTGGGCATCAGAAAGATCAGTAGCTGTAAGACTACGCGGCAAAGTCAAAAGCCCACCAAAGGCAATAATGGTGATTAAACTTATACTGACTATGGTTTGCACTACTTGAGAACGCATGTAACCATTATCCCAAGAAAAAACCCCGTGCGCAAGTACGAGGTTCCTTCTTGAATATATATTGTATTAAGCTGCTGGTGCTGTCTCTTCTGAGGCAACCGCATCCTCTTCTTTTTTACCTTTCTTTTCTACTTCAATTGTACTCAAATCAACAGGTGCTTCTTCCTCCTTTTCTTCAACCATCGCTGCAATTAAGGCAACAACTTCTTCTACCTCATTTATAATTGTTACTCCAGGCGGTACAGCAATATTTTTTATATGGATTTGATCACCAACAATGCTAAGTGAACTGATGTCAATATGGAGCGCATGTGGCAAATCTTTCGGCAAGGCACTGATAGAAACTTCATGGAGCACTTTAACCAAATTACCGAGTCCGCCTTTGACCGCCTCTGACACACCGTCGAATTCAAGTGGCACATCAACCGTAATAGCTTTATTTGTATCAATGGCAAGAAAATCTACATGGATTGGGTTGCCTGTGACTGGATCAAATTGTAAATCATGGATAATCGTCTCAACGTTGCCATCTGGCGTCTCGAGAGTTACTTGACTTGATTCCCCAGCTCCTTTCCAGACTTTCTTAAACGCTTTTGCGTCAACACTGATAGATGTTGTTTCTTTGTTAAAACCATAAAAAACGGCAGGAATAATCTCGCCTTTTCTCATTGCGTCAACGTTATCATTTTTTGCTCGTTTTGATACTTGTAGGGTAAACATGCCAATTAGTATACTCGGAAATGCAAAATTGTAAACCCTTAGGAACTATGATGTGCTTTTGGGTGATCAGGACCAATGAAATGAGCGCTCATATACTCTCTCGTTGTTCCAACTTTTTTATTTGGATTAAAAATGTATTTTGGATCAAATATTCGCTTGGTTGATTCAAAAAGTGCTACAACTTGGTCCCCATACATACCTCTAAGGAATGGTGTACGGATAAGTCCATCATTATGCTCGGCAGTGATTGAACCTTGATACTTAGCTACGAGTGCATACACCTCATCAGACAGGGAGAAAATAATATCTTTGGTTTTTGGATCATTGAAATCCATAAGAGGAATAATATGGAAGTTGCCATTGCCCGCATGGCCTGCGATCGTATATATCACATCTGTATAGCGATCTAAGTATGATTGTAACTTTGGTAAAAACTCAGGCAAAAATTCTGGACGAACAATGATGTCATCAATAAAAGGCGCTGTATGTCTCCCTTGGACATGCTTTCTTAGTAGCGCAAAGCTATCCCGACGCATATTCCAATATTTGGATGCTTCATGCTCGTTTTTAGTAATACGCATTGGGAATCCAAAGTGAGCGATACGCTTCAATAATGCTTCTGATTTTTTTTGTATTTCACTTTCATCTGCTCCCGCGTACTCAACCAAAAGTATAAGCTTTGGTGCGCCACCAGTAAGTAGCATAAAAAATTCTGGAATAAATGATAGACCAAATTTAATAATACCAAAAATCCCTTTTACTTTTATAAAATCTTTAAAAAACTTCATACCAAGCTTGAACGTCTTATCGTCGTATGATTCCAAGCTTTGAGGCTTCGTTTCTAAAATTTCATCAACAATAGTTCCCAAATGAGTGAGTTCTTTGAGAAATACAACAACAAGCTTTGATACTGCAGGTTTTTCGATCAATCCAAGCGTTATCTCGGTCACAATGCCAAGCGTACCTTGGGATCCAACAATGAGTTTGGCAATATCAAATGTATCCTCCATTTCTGTAGGTCCTTTTTTCAAAATATTCCATAAATAGTATCCAGCAGAATTCTTGGACACCATAGGTCTCGCTGCATCAATAACAGATTGATTGTCTTTGATAAGCGCGTAGAGTTCTTTGTAGACTTTGCCTTCGAGATCTACCTGTGCGATTTTGGCATATAGTTCACGTCTGGTTATCGGACCAAAGGTATATTCATGCCCATCACTAAGTATGACTTTAAGTGACTCCACATAGTCTTCAGTCTTGCCATATCGAAGAGTTAGTTCCCCGCCAGAATTATTACCAACCATGCCGCCGATCGCATTGATAGATTTTGATGCTGTATAACACGGTAAAAGTAAATTCTTTTTTAAGGTTTCGATTTCAAAATCTCTATAGTAACATCCAGGTTGTACTACAGCTTTACCTGACAATATTACCTCATGACTTCCAGGGAAAAGTGGCTGCATTTTAGTCTGCTGTGTTGACGCCACTTCTACAACGCGATTCATGTATCTAGTAAAATCCAAGATAATGGATTCGTTCAACGGACCTCCTGACATACAGGTACCTGCTGAACGCGCTGTAATAGAGAGTTTAGGATATTTTTCTTTATTGAGATTTACCCACTGCACGAGATTTTGAATATCAGATGAATCTCTTGGAAAAAGTACAAGTTCAGGCCGCACTTCCAACAAACTCGCATCATGCGAATAGGTAGTTAGTGTTGTATCACTATCATCACTATCACCTTTAAAAAATTTCTTTATCTCTTCTTTCATACTATCCGAGATCATAATATTTCTGCTCCATTTCTGTGAGATGCTTTTCGAGAAATGCTTTGTCTTGCGCACTGACAATATCCCTTCTATCAAATACAACTTTGCGTGTACTTTGTAGATTTTCCAATGCTTTCATTTTCCATTTTTCTTCAGTTTTGTTACCGCGTAAATATTCTTCAAAGTGAGCTTTAAACGCACCAGTAAAAAATTCCATAGCCCATTTTGTATCCCAATCTTCTATCGGAAGAGCAGTTGCTTTTTCACCTTCTTGGTGTTGCAATACTTCTGGCGCTCTATGCCCTTCATTTTTTCCTAACATATATTTAGTGAATATTATTAAATATTTTTAATCGTGCTTCGACAACAGCCTCTACTGCCTCCACGCCAGGTTTCAAGAATTTATACGGCGCGACCTCATCAGGATTGTCAGTAAATGATTTCTTGAGTGCATCACGATATGCAACACGAATTTCTGTATTGATATGCACAATATCAATGCCGCTTTTGATGCATGCAGTAAAATCTTCATTCATCGTACCCGAGCCGCCGTGCAGAACGAGCGGGATACCTGTTGCATCCCTGATTGCCTTGACTCGCTCTGGATGAAGCCTAGGATTGCCACCTTTTACCATGCCATGAATATTACCTATAGATGGAGCCAGCATATCGATACCAGTCGCATCAACAAAAGCTTTTGCGTCTTCTGGAGTGGTCATGGTTGCCTCGCTAACACCTTCAGGTACTTCATCAAGGATTTTTGATGACTTGCCTATGAATCCTAGTTCAGCTTCGACTAAAATATCTCGATTAGTAACGAGTCCAATCTCTCGAGCATAAGCAACGCATTTTTTGGTGAGCTCGATATTTTCTTCTAGCGGCAAAGTTGCCGCATCGATAATCACTGCATCGAATCCTGCATCGATTGAGGCTTTGACACGTTCAAAACTGTAATGATGATCAGCATTTAGAAATATCGGGTAGTCGAATTCTTGACGAAATGCTTTTACGAGTGCCGCTGCCTGATCGATACCAACAAAATCCTCTTCTCCTTCTGAAACGCCAATAATGACAGGTACATCTAATTTCTTGGCAGCATTAAATATTCCCCACAATGCATCCAAACTTGAAATATTAAAGTGACCAATAGCGACACCTTTAGCGTCGGCGTCATGCACATATTCTCTAAGCGTTTTCATGGCAAAAGTATACCATGCTGTGCTAAAATGAGCACATGGAAAAACAATATGATTTTATCGCTATTGGTGACATTGTAGCAGACGCATTTATACGACTCAAAGACGCACATGTACACAGTAATCTTGATAAGGTAAAGGAGGAACTCTGCGTCAGATTTGGCGATAAAGTGCCCTATGAATCAGTCGAGGTTATTTATGCTGTGGGCAATAGTGCCAATGCTGCAGTATCAGCTGCACGATTAGGATTATCTTCAGCTTTGATAGCTACTGTTGGAGATGATGCAAATGGCAAAGCCTGCCTTGATTCTCTCGTAGCAGATGGAGTCGGCACCGAATACATGAAAGTAAATAGCGAATACCCAACGAACTACCACTATGTGCTTTGGTACGATGTCGAACGCACGATCCTCGTCAAGCATGCTCCATTTCCTTATTCACTACCAACAAACATGAAGGCACCAAAGTGGATATACCTTTCTTCTATGGGTGAACACTCTATCGACTACCACGCAGAAATCGCCACCTACATTGCATCTCATCCTGAAACCAAACTTGCATTCCAACCTGGCACCTTCCAGATAAAATTGGGAGTAGAAAAATTGAAAGATATATATCAAAGGACTGAAATATTTTTCTGTAACGTTGAGGAGGCGCAATTAATTCTCAAAACAGAAGAAATCGACAAGAAAAAACTCATGGATATGCTCCACGCGCTCGGACCGAAAAATATTGTCATGACCGATGGTTTCAATGGTGCCTATGCGAGAGAAGAAGCGGGAGTGTATTGGTTTATGCCTATTTATCCGCATACACCAGTGGAGCGAACAGGTGCAGGTGATGCATTTGAATCAACCATTGCAGCATGCTTTGCTATGGGTAAATCATTAGACGAGGCATTACTCTGGGCACCAATTAATGCCATGTCAGTGACACAGCAAATCGGTGCACAAAAGGGACTACTATCCAAAGAAAAACTAGAAGAATACTTGGTACGAGCACCAGAGAATTACAAACCTCAAAAAATATAGTATGGAAAACATGAGTGAGCTTCCAATGAACTGGGGCCCTGAAAACAAAATAAGAGAAATTAATCCCAACAAGAAATCTGATAGCGAAATATTTCAAGATTCAATTGATGCTATACACAAACGTATTAAAATAAGAGAAGACGAGATCAGTATGATCACACAACAACTTGAAAATAATGATCTAGATGCATCGGCAAGGACACAATTACTTAACCGCAAAACTGCACTGGAGCAAACCAATAGTGGCACAGCTAAAGCAACACTTAGATTAATGCAAGAAAAACTAGAAACTGCTTTAGATAAGCAACCAAAAAAGAAAGCAAACTAATTATTTTCTTTCCTACCTAACACTTTCATCACCGCCGTAGCTATAGATTCTCTACTCATGCCATAGTGCTTGAGCAACTCTTCAGGAGTTCCAGATTGGCCAAATTTATCTTGGACACCTATGAACTCTATTGGCACAGGAAAATGTCCTGCGAGATATTCTGCTACTGCACTACCCATACCACCAGCTACTTGATGTTCTTCGACAGTTACTATAGCTTTGGTTTCTTTTGCCAGAGCTAAAATTGCACTGGTGTCGAGTGGTTTGATAGTAGCCAGATTCATTACAATAACTTTCACACCTTTCTTCTCAAGATCTCGAGCCGCTATGAGTGCTTTGTGTACAAGCGCACCTGTGGCGATGATGCCCACATGTGCAATACCATCGGGTCGATAAAATATTTGAGCTTTGCCTATTTCAAATGAAGTCTCAGTAATGGTCATAACAGGTGTTTTTTCTCGAGCTAAGCGAATGTATGCAGGCTTGCCGTAAGACGCGAGCGCAAGTGTTGCCTTCTTGGCTTCGATACTATCGCACGGTGAAATCACCATCATATTAGGGAGTACTCGCATGAGTGCCATATCTTCAATTGCCTGATGCGTACCACCATCAGGTCCTACTGATATACCCGCATGAGAACCGACAATGATAACAGGACGGTCGTTGTACGCTATCGTTGTGCGGATTTGCTCCCAATTGCGACCAGGTGAAAACATAGCGTAGCTGGAACAAAAAGGAATTTTCCCCACAGCAGCAAGCCCTGATGCAACCGTTACCAAGTTCTGTTCTGCAACACCGATTTCAATGAAACGCTCAGGGAATTTCTCTGCAAAGAGATTCATCTTAGTCGACTCGGTCAGATCAGCACAAAGTGCAACAACATTTTTATTGGCTTCACCAGCTTGAGCAAGCCCTTCACCAAATCCTTGGCGAATCGGAATTTGTTCGACAGAATCTAAAAATAGATGAGGGTTTAATTTAAGGATAGGGTTAAGCATATACTATACAGTGTACTATATCCAATGCGTGCCCTGTAGTGAGCCGAGTATGCATTCGATACGAGGATCTACTACTGGGGTCGTCGTTAAATAATTTTCTATTCAATTTTAGATTCGTATTCAGCATTTTAAGTTTTTAATTCATTCATATGGTTATTGAGAAATGTCATTAAATTTTCAATGCTTACATCATCAAAATAGAAAATCTCTTGATCCCCAACTTTGAAATCCTTTGGCAATCCAGATTCTCTTCGTAATGTTGCTGTAATATATGAGTCATCTGGATTTTGCGGATTGTATGACAAATCAATAAGAATGCTAGGAAATATTTTGTCGGGTTTAGAAATAGCAAATGTACTTCCAATCACCTTTCGATACTCAAGTCCGTTTAGATTATTTGCAACGAATTTTGCGAGCAGCGATTCTTGTAACGGTATTGTATCTGAATCACCAAAAACCTCGCTACCAATCTTGCGTTGTGACTGCAATTTGTTGTAATTTGTTTCCAGTTGTAAATTATTTTCTATCATACAAGTGAGTATTTATTATATATCTTCTATTAAAACAAATCTGGGAACAGTTTTTCCTTCCCATTCAACAGTATTGAAAAACAATGCCAGTGGTCGAAAATAGACATTTCCGTCTTCTTGGCGTTCGTATGCAACCAACTCTTCACCGGACTCTGAGTGTTTGCCAAGTACAATAATTTTGTAATGTTTACCTTTGTAGTGCTGCCACAGTTGTCCTGGTTTAATTTCCATGCAAGCAATAATATTATAGCAAAACTTCACACCAAACAGGATAGTGGTCCATAAAATCTCCTCTGGCCAGCTCTTGTGTAACCTTTATTGTCTTGAACTCATTGCTCGTGAATATTCCATCAAATTCCATTCCAAATGGTGTATGTGACACCCCTTTGGTAATACAAGTCATAGTAGCTTCCAAAAGTCTATATGCGCGTTTGTCATTCTTAAATACAAAGAAATTCCCTATCTTCCAAAAGTTCATATCTCCGGTAATTATTTGTGGAGTTGAAGTATGTTTGATTAGTGCACAAAGTTCTTCTACTTGTTCAAGGCGTTTCTTTGCATAAAAGGAATTCAAATGCACAGGATAAAGATCAAGCAACTCAAAGGATATTTGTGTTGAAGCAAATGATTGTTTGCCAACAGTAAATGGTAGTTTGCTTGCTATAAGTATTGAATGTTTGTGATACCACGTCGTCACAAATGCCTTATAGGGATATGACTCCAGCATTGGAATCGACAACATATCAATTTCTTCATAGAATTCTTGCAAGCAGACAATATCTGGCAATACTTTCCGTAATTCCTCATCTACTAGTTTTGCATTAATTTTCGGTTGAAAATATTCATGTTTAAAACTATTTCCTCTGTATGCATAATGCAGTTTTGCTGCAAGCTTCATCCACGAGAAGCAACCAAGATTCCACGTTAGAATTTTTATTTGCATTAAATAAAATTATTTATATCTTTTCACTTGTAGTATTGCTACTTAATAATTACTGATGTTCACTTTTAATCTTTCCTCCTAATGTCCTTAGCTCCTTGAGTGCCATTTTAGCTTCGTCTTTATTCGGCGTTTTGCCATGCCAGTGATAATCGCGCTCAAATTCTTTGACGCCTTTGCCTGGAATTGTCCGCGCTATGATGACTGATGGTTTTTCGAAAACTGCTTTGGCACGATTAACAGCTCCGACTATATCTTCAAAGTTATGACCATCGATTTCTTGGACATGCCAGTTAAATGCTTCCCATTTTGCAGTCAATGAATCAAGCGGCATAATATTTTCAGTGTACCCATCAATCTGAATATTGTTTCGATCCACAAAGACGATGAGATTCCTAAGCTTTTCTTTACCTGCAAGCATGATAGCTTCCCAATTGTTGCCCTCATCGAGTTCCCCATCACCCGTCAGACAATACACGTACTGATCAGCACTGTTGCCATGATCCATGCGGAGTCCCAATGCCATGCCCGTAGCCTGGGAGAGTCCTGAGCCGAGCGGACCCGAACTGTTTTCAAGCATTGGTAAATATTCACGATGTGGATGCCCTTGTAGTCGAGTCCCAAATTTGCGAAGCGTTGCAAGTTCAGATACAGGAAAGTACCCTGCGTGTGCCATCGTTGCATAGAGCACCGGGCAGATGTGGCCATTGGATAGGACGACCCGATCACGCTCTTCCCAATCTGGTTTTTTTGGATTATGTTTCAGTATTTCAAAATAAAGTGCTGTAAAGACATCTGTCATTCCGAGTGGTCCCGCAGTATGACCTGAACCAGCTTCGAGTAACATCGCAATAATACTTTCACGGATATTGTTAGCGGTGATGGCGAGTTCTTCTTTTTTTGTATCAGATAAAAACATACAAAAAGTATACCACTATTTATGTCTGTGCAGAATTCGCGCAATTTTAAGGTCGTTGTATGAATACTTACCACCAAATTTTTCATACACAGGGGTTAGTTTATCTGTATCTAATCCTTCAAATGCCTTATGAATCTCTGGCATATACTGTATGAGTGTGGGGGTTAGTAGTCTTGAAAAATCAGAAGATGCGATTAAGCCTTTTGTAATTAACTTTTCAATATGATCAAAAATAGTTTGCTGGGTTAACCCACGTGCTTTGGCGATTTCTGATATTGTTTTTTCTTGCTGCCAAAGTGTTAAAGTTTCTAAAAGTGTATCTTGCTTTTTGTTTTTGATTTTTGTAACAGTTTTCGTCTCAAGTGTCCCCCCTGAAGCTTTGATAAAGTTTGTATGCAATACAGCGATTTTCTCTTGCGACATTTGCTCAAATGCTTCACTTGCAGCTTCAGCTTTTTCACGAAATTCTCTATCTTTTATAAGAATGTCCGGATGCACCTTGAGTGCATGTTCATTGATACCGAGCAAGTAGAGGCCTGACAGATTCCTAAGCCGTGACAGTGCGACATAGCCTTGACCGAACTCAAACACTTGCGACAGATCAATAATAGCTGCATCGAGACTCATGCCTTGACTCTTGTGCACCGTCATAGCCCATGCGAGACGTAGTGGAATTTGCGTAATATTTGCTTTTATTTTTCCATTTTCTTCGACTGCCCATTCCATAGGCTCTGCAGTGATTTGTTTTCCATTTCTCACTTTTATGATCGGGTACCTTGTTCCTGGTTGAAATGCCTCTACGACCCCTAGCGTACCATTGACGAAACCTTCTTGAGGATTGTTCTTAGTAAACATAACAGTTGCACCAATCTTGAGTTCTAATACTTCCGGTGACAGACAACCCTTTTTTAGTATACTCACCAATATATCGCTACCATGTGATGTCATCACATATCGTTCACTTTTTGCATCAAGCTTTGCGAGAGCTTCATTGTTCATTATGTCTACTTGCGCATTATGCGAATAAAGCTTCGTCGTATGTTCAGGCACACTATCACTGGTTACCCGGCGAGACATAATATGGTCATAGTGTACTTCGGATACGCTGTCGGTTCGTATCGCATTCAAAAGTTCCAAAAATGCCATATCGTCTTGGCGATGCTGCTCGTCCAGATAGCACACTATGGGCTTTGCATTTCGCCACGCATCCGATACATAGGCGAATCCGATCTGTTCCATCTCATCATTTTCATAGGTACCGTCAGCGAGGAGCATTTGCTGCTTGCGTCTATCAATTTTTTGTGGAGCTGTTATAGGCGGCAACTGAAAAAAATCACCGACAAAGATAACCTGTATACCTCCAAACGGCATATCGTTTCGCTTGATAGTTCGGCAAACTGCATCAATCATTGAAACCATGTTCGCATGAAGCATCGATACTTCATCAATGATAAGGACATTTGTTTTGTTTATTCTCTTAGTGATATATTCGCTACTTGAGATTTTATCGAGATCATAGTCACTCAGATAGGTTCGAATGCCAATACCACTCCAGGAGTGTATTGTCATACCATTGATATGCGTTGCAGCAATACCGGTCGAAGCAGTGATTGCAGGCTCAATCCCATGCTCACGTAAATACCGTATGTATGCCCTGGTCGTATGTGTCTTGCCAGAGCCAGGTTCCCCGGTCAAAAATACATTGGCTCCGGTTTTTAAAATAGTTAACGCTTGCTCTTGAGTCATAGTGATACTTAGAAAAAGTAAGTATTATCCCGTAATTTTGCAAAACTTCAGTATAGCAATTCCCTTGGTTGTTAATCCATGCCGAATTGATCTGCCGTCTGAACGTTTCATTATAAGTCCTGTTTGCGCCAACTTGCGAATATGATCAGATATAGTATTAAAATTTACATTAAGTGACTTTGCAATTTCATCAACTGATAGTTCTGGAGTTTTGGCAAGTAAAAACAGAATTTCAATACGTCGATGATTTGCAAATCCTTTGAATGTACGTTCAAGTTTATAATAATCTTTTTGTTGCATATATAGTATCTTATACCAACATTTTGCAAAATTACGGGATAAGGAATGCTTTAAAATTTAAATTTACAATTTCCAAAAGAAATAAACATTATAATGCTTGCAACTCTTGAATCGTTTCTTGGATATCAATACTTTTCCAGATTGCAGATCCTACCACCAACCGATTTGCTCCCGCTTTGACAAGCATTGGTGCAGTATCGAAACTAACCGCTCCATCAACACTGATAGTCAAATCATTATACTTTTCTCGAAGCGTACGAATATGTCCCAAAACTCGCTCATCGAAAGCTTCACCTTGGAAACCGTCATGTTCGATCCCCATGCATTGCACGAAATCAATATGCGGCGTCAATGGGAAAATTTTCTCTATAGGTGTTCGTGTATCGATTGACACACCGATTTCGATATTATCACGTGTGTATATATCGATACCTTCGAGTACATCACGAAATGCATTATCAGTATTATCTTCAGCTTCCAGATGGAATACTAATCGCTTGGCTCCCAATGCTGTGAATGCTGGAATCTGACCACTTGCTCCTGCTACCATAAGATCAAATTCAAAATCAAACTGATCCCAATACGGCAAACCTTCTTCTTCCGCTATGATGCGTTCGTAGTATGTAGCGTCTTCTCCGTTGTACGGCCAGGTTATCGCTTTGACGAATTTGCCATCCATGAGATCAACCTGCACAGAATCAACTAGCCCCAACACAAGCGCGAGCTTTTCGCGAATATCATTGATATTTGTTGGCATTATTGCCGGAATAATGGTTACCATTTGTTTTTTTCTAGTTCTATGTTTTCTAAAATTTTTTCCTTACTATAAATACTTGATTGTATAAGCAAAGCAACTTCTCTTGCATCATCATATCTTTTGAGATCGATAAATTCTGTTGCTAATATGTCCAACCAATAATCCAGTGTACTTAGGTTACCCCTCAGCTCAGGCGGAAGAGAAAGTATCGAGGTTTGCCAATCTTGCTTTATTTCATCTCCTAAGTTTGGATATGCATCTTTAAGGTTTTTTACCATTTCAAGCGCTTTATCATAATCTTTTGCTTTTACAATCTCTGCTATTTCTCTACCCGCTCTCCAAAATCGGCCTAGTGCCTCATCTTCTATGTGTACTATTTTCTCTTTTTCATTAATATCTTCAGGAGACATATTATTTTTTATCAATTTTTTCTATTCTCCTCACATGTCGCTCGTCACCTGTAAATGAAGTTTCTAACCATAATTTTACAGCCTCTAAAGCTTCCCCCTCGAGAATCATATGTGCACCAAGGGAAAGAATATTGGCATCATTGTGTTCTCGCGAAAGCTTAATGATATCAAGTGCCCCACCATAATACACTGCAGCCCGAGCCCCACGCACGCGATTTGCAACAATTGCCTCTCCGGTTCCAGAGTTTCCAATCACAATACCTTTTGATTCTGAATCAGCAGCAACAGCCTCAGCAACTGGTCGACAAAAATCAGGATAGTCATCCGTCTCATCCAACGTATATGCGCCCTTATCTTCAAATGAATAGCCCGACTCATGCAAATGTGCCTTAAGCTTTTCTTTTAATTCAAACCCAGCGTGATCTGCACCAATGTAAATTTTCATATTATGATTGCTCCAAAATTATTTTCTTACTAAATCCTCCTCGTTCCTCAAATTTCTTCTGTTTTACTTGATCAATATCAAAACTTGAAAACTCTTTATAGATCGTAATAGCATTGATGATCTCGAGCATATCAGCGAGTTCAGCAATACTTTTTGAAGCATTAAATTCATCTACTTCCTCTTTTAGTTTTTCAAAAAGTTTAGCCTCGTACTCTAATTCATCTGCAATGTGTATTTTGTATGGCACATGCTTGCTATCCAAGTATTCTGGAATACCATCTCGCACGAGCTTATTATACACTTTCTTCTCCTTGTATTTATCCTCACTGTTTAGGATCAATGATCCGGGGAGTTGAATAGTATTTATTTTAGGCAAAAACCTAAGTCTTGGTATTTGGATTTTAGGAAATAAAAGCGAGACAAAATATCCCAGCAAGTAGGCATTTATTATAAGTAAAATAGTATTGAGGGCATATTTTGTCTCAAATTGAACAAAATAGTCTTTGAGTGTGGGTTCTCTCACACCTAGAGTAATACCAAGGATTACCAAAGCAACAATGAAAATACTGAGTGCAAAGAGGAGGTGCTGCTTTGTGGGACGAATTAGATCCATGTATTTGACAGTTTAGCAAAATGAGTTTTATATAGCAATAAAAAAACTCCATAACAAATTTGTTGTGGAGTTTGTATAATTTAACACTAAACCCATTCCTTCCCAGTCCAAGTTGCAAATGCAAAGCTCTTGCTTTTAAGAAATTGCTCGAATAAATCTAATGCTATGGGTCCCACCCTGCGAAATTTAAGTACGCTTTCCTTACCTTCGGCCACCAAATATTCAAGCGATTCGTCATTCCAATGTTTAAAAACATTGCAGAATTGTGATACTAAGCGTTGGTTTTCTTTAGTACCGGTTAAACGGAATTCTTCAATAAATTCTTTCAATTTTATTTTCTTTGCCTTTTCCAATATAATTTTTCTTTTATTAAGATTCCTTTTTGAAGGAGTCTCTATAAAACGAACATCTATTCTAAAACCGGTTGCATATGCAGTTGAGTATTGATAAGGTTTTTTATTTTTTATCTGTTTCAATGCCAACTCGAGAAAATAATCTGTAAGTTCAGTAGAATTAACGTTGATCTCGAGACCATTTGGAAGTTTTTTTATATTCATTTTTATTTAATTTTGATTGGTTACCGCAAACCCCAAATAGGATTTCTGGTCACCAATCAAAACTTTTTAATGAGCCCATTAATTAACGATATAATAGCATGTTTATATATAAAGTCAATAGCATAGAAAAAGCCCTCATCTTAGGGCTTTTTCTGAGAATCTTTGTATTTAAACTTACTTAATCGTCTTCCCTGTCTTGATGACATGATCTACTAATGTATTCGTATACCCCATTTCGTTATCGTACCAACCCATAACTTTGACGAGATTGCCATCTACCACGCGCGTCATAGCAAGATCTGCGATCGATGCATGAGGATTGCCGAGGATATCTGACGAGACAAGTGGTTCGTTAGTCACGGCAAAAATATTTTGCCAGTGTGGATCATTAACAGCCTTTGTGAGAATCGCATTAACTTCTTCTGCTGTAGTCGAACGCTTGGCAATAAATGTCACATCGACGATCGATCCTGCAGGCACTGGCACGCGAATCGATATGCCATCAAAAAGTCCTTCGAGATCAGGAAATGCTTTCGTTACCGCAATCGCTGCCCCAGTTGATGAGGGTACGATGTTTTGTGCAGCAGCGCGACCTTCCCGAAGATCTTTCTTGCTTGGACCATCGACGAGGGACTGGCTCGCTGTGTAACCATGGACTGTATTTAAAATTGCTTTCTCGATACCGATCGCACCATGGAGGATCGCGATAAGTGGACTTGCCGCATTGGTTGTGCACGAAGCATTAGAGGTAATGTCACACGTGCCGAACTTGTTTTCATTCACACCCAAAAGTATTGTTTCCCCGATTACTCCAGCTCCATCACCTTCTTTGGCTGGAGCTGAGATTACGACTTTCTTGGCACCATCGTCGATGTGGAATTTTGCTTTATCAAACGCAGTGAAAAGTCCTGTAGACTCAACCACAACATCAATATTGAGATCTTTCCAGGGAAGCTTAGTGGTATCCTTCTCTGATATGAACTTCACTGTTTTGCCGTCTACAACAAGATCTGTACCAGAAACTTGCACATCATGTCCCCATGTACGATAGACAGTATCATGCTTTAGTAAGTACGCCAGACTTTCAATCGAGCCAAGATCATTAACAGCCACAATTTCTAATTCCTTTTTCTCCCAGGCCAATTTCAAAAATGCCCGACCGATGCGCCCAAATCCATTAATCGCAACCCTGATTTTGCTTGCCCCGTTAGAATTTTCACTCATATATTTTATACTGCAATAAACTAATAACTAAAATTATACGACTCTTTGCCACGAAATATTCTCTTAAAAAATTCTTTCGGGGTTATTTTCCATATAGTTCAGTATACCAAAAACTAAAAAACAGCGCACTTTTGCGCTGTTTTTTAGTCAATTATCGGCTCCCCAGTTTTATAACTAATAACAATCTGATCTTTATCTTTCAAAATTGTATTTTCAAATGTATTTACAGTCACACCGTTAACTGTCAGAGTGATCTTATGCATTGGATCAGTCACTTTATCGAGGATATGATTCTGGTCAAATGGCTTATTCCATACTGCAAAAAAGTCTGCTAATGTAAAATCTTTTTGTATTGGGGATTCAACATGGAGTGTACCGTCCGCATCATGGGTATGGAGCGAATGCATACAAGTTGGCGTAATACCAATGTCAGCAGGAATGATCTGCGTCTCACCGTCAATTATTATCGTCAGTACTGGGTGAATATGGAATTCTGTGGCCATATCTGTCGTACAAAGCATCGCAACTTCACGACTGGTCATGTTAGCATCTTCGACTGCTTTTTTAGCTTTAAGATTTTTGCTCCAAAGCAGCAACCCACCAATGATAACAACAACGATAGCAATGATAATGATATTTTTCTTCATATAGTCTTAGTATACTAAATAGAGTATCCTCGAGCTAACCAAGGATCTCTTTTAAAAGTTTAATTGTAATAGCAGGATTTGCACTGCCATTGCTTGCTTTAATAACTTTTCCAACGAGAGACATGAGCGCATTTTCTTTGCCACCTTTATACGTTGCAACAACATCTGGATTTTCTGCAATAATTTTTTTGATAATTTCAGTAAGAGCACCTTCGTCATTACTTTGAAGTAATCCTTTATCAGTTGCTATCGCAAGTGGTGATGCATCCTCTACCACAATCATAGCCAAAATGTCTTTGGCTGCGCGTGATGAAATTTGCCCACTTGTAACGAGATCAATTAACTCGGCAAAGTGTTCATACGTCGGCAGAGTAACTTTGGGATTATTTTTCTTTAATCCAATAAAATCACTCGTAATATAGTTGGAGGCGATTTTTATTTTATTTACATCGATAAGTTTTGCGGCAACGGACTCAAACCATGTTGCGAGCGTACGATCGAGAATATACGTATCAATATCTTCGTCTTTTATTCCGTACACATTTTTATACCGTACTTTTTTTGCATTCGGCAATTCAGGCAATGCACTCCTCATCGCTTCAAGATCAAATACTTCTGAAAGCTTCATTTTCGGCAAATCTGGATCAGGGAAATACCGATACTCCTGAGCGTTCTCTTTAGAACGCTGTGAAAATGTAGACTGTTTGCCCTCATCCCAACCACGTGTTTCTTGGACGATATCACTTCCCTTGCCGGCTTCGAGTAATTTCTGCATACGATCAAGCTCATACTTTATCGCACGTTCAACACTTCTAAATGAATTGAGGTTTTTAACTTCTACTTTTGTACCGAAATTGTTCGCATCATCTGAGAGAGAAATATTTGCCTCTACACGCATTTCACCTTTCTCCATATTTGCTTCTGAGACATCAAGGTAGCGGAGCAATAACTGAAACTCCTTTGCAAATTTGGCACCTGTGCTTGCAGCTTCTTCTGGAGTTGGAAATGTATGTGGCTCAGTCACAAGCTCCATAAGTGGCACACCAGCGCGATTGAAATCAACCAATGAGAAATCCCCTCTGTCGTGTTTGTTATTAGCTGTATCTTCCTCGAGGTGTATACGTGTGATTTCCATACCAGCAAGCTCGCCACCAGAAACGATCGGATATTTGTACTGGGATATCTGATAGCCTTTGGGAATATCTGGGTAGAAATAATGTTTGCGGTCAAACTCAGTGAAGTCAGCGATTGTACCGCCTTGAGCTATCCCAACTCGAACCACATGTTCAACTGCTTGTTTGTTGATCGTCGGCAAACTTCCAGGATGAGCGAGACATATAGGACACACATTTGTATTTGGTTTTGCTTCATCAGGATCATTCTTGCACGAACAAAACATCTTAGTTTTTGTTTTAAGCTCTGCGTGTATTTCTAATCCGATTGTTGAGTAATATTTGGTTTCCACGGCAAAAGTATAGCAAAAATAAGGATATGGCTGTACTTGACAAAATTAATATTATTTGCTACTATATTAAAAATCTACAAACATGCTCATAACTCAAACAAATGGACCTATCGTTGCGATGAACACGATGGTGAAGCTCACTAAAGTACATGGTAATGGACTTGCATCCAACAATAAAGTCGGAACTGTACTAAAGGGGCGCATTAAAAATCATGGTGCCCTAAACGTCGGCCAAGCTTTAGAGTTGGACAAGGGTGGAAATACTTCCACTATCACAAGCGCTACTAAAACCGAAGATGGTGATTATGTACTAACAACCATCACTGGCGTTTATTTCCTTCAGAAATTCAAATAACAAACAAAGCGCAACACAGAAATCACTTATGTAAAATATAAGTGATTTTTTATTTTCTCAAAATCTTGACCAACTCGTCCCCAAATGCTTTCACAGACGCATCATCGTAGAGTGAAATTGTAAACACTGGCTTTTTAAGCTTCGTAAATTCTTTTACTTTTGCTGCAATAGTTTTCTCATCACTGACGTCAGTTTTGGTTAGAAGTATGATTTCTTCTTTCTCAGCGAGCCCTTTGCCATATTTTTCTAATTCACCACGAATTTGTTTATACACTTTCATCATCCCAATCGAATCTTCAGACTTCTTTGAAGTCTTGCTTCGAACGGGACTAGTATTCATTTCATTTTCGAATGACACAAGGTGGAGCAGTATGTTTGTATGTTTAATATGACGCAAGAATTTAATACCGAGCCCTTTGCCTTCACTGGCACCTTCGATAAGTCCTGGAATATCAGCGAGAATATATTTTCTAAAGCTTCCGAGGTTTGGATCAAGTGTCGTAAATGCATAGTCGCCGATTTTCGCTGTGGCATTGGTAAGCGCATTCAAGAGACTCGACTTCCCCGCATTTGGAAGTCCTATGAGTCCGACATCAGCATAGAGCTCAAGCTCAATTTTAAATTCACCAACTTCGCCGGCTTTGCCTGGAGTCGCTTTCTCTGGAGTTGTATTAATCGAACTCTTGAATTGCTCATTACCTTTGCCCCCTTGACCGCCATGAAGCAGTAGTATGCGCTCGCCTTCTTTGGTCAACCGTTCTACATGATCAGTATCAATGTTCGTAATGATCGAACCGATCGGAAGCATGAGGATGAGATCTTCCCCGTCTCGGCCGTGTTTACTAGAGCTACCACCGTCTTTGCCATCTTCAGCTTTGTACTCACGCTTTTGCTTGTAGGTGCCCATGATATAGACATCACGAGTTGCTTCAACGTATACATGACCACCACGGCCACCATCACCTCCAGCTGGTCCGCCTTTGGCAATGAATTTCTCTCGGCGCCAGCGAACAACACCGTCACCTCCAGTGCCTGCCGCTGCTTTAAGTTTTATTTCATCAATGAGTGCCATATATTATTTAGAATGATAAAAGGTAGTAAGACACAAATTTTGGACCGAACACTGTCTGAGCATTACTTCCTGATAAATTGAAAGCGAGTTTGCCTGCCCGACTAAATAGTCGTTCGGGCGGGTGAGGCGAGAAATTCGTGTCTTGTGAAATTTTATCATTTATTTTTGATCTAATGCTAATTGCGCTAGCTTGATCGCATCATCTCTCGTCTCAGCAACAGCAAGAAATCTATGCATATGACAAAAAACTGCAGTCGACACTCCAGTAACTTTAATTAATTCTTCATCTCTCAAACCTGCCCAAGATTCTGGGAAATGCAGCCTGCGTTCAAACGTTCCCGGCACTGACACAACAGTCTCTGCTTTCCATTTACCATCAGTTCGTGGAGCAACCATAATAAGTGGCTCAGGTAATTCTGTGAGTGTATGCATGGCAGGATAGCGATCATCTAAAATAATCATGCGTTTATCAACTGCTTCCATATAGGCCTCCATCACTTTATCTTTGGCATCTAGCGCATCTCGTGTGTGGATAATTTCTCGCTCCAGAATCCTCATGGCGAGATTAACCGCTTCGATAAAACCCTCATCAACATCAGTCTCTTCCCTCCAGGTCGGGATAAATTTTGAAATCACATTATGTACAAGATATGGACGAACGTCAGGTTTCGTATAGGCCATTAGCTCAACGCCATTATCCCCTGCATCGATTGGACAAACCAACCGCAGATCGATTTGATCTCTAATTTCTTCAGTACCACAAAGTTTGCTACCAAACTCTTTCCAAATAAGCCCAAACGACGCATACGGTATACCATTGTCTCGTTCGCCAGCACCGCCGATTTGGTGGTGGTCAAAACGTTTACCTGCACTGTCATAGACACCGCCTACATCAACGACATAGGTAGCAGTTTCAATAACTCGAGTATCACGGGAGCGAATAATATCAAGTGGCTGATCTTTGTAGTACATAGATAACGCCGCACAAGCAAAAACTTCGTCAGTATGAAAACCGCCGTCGTGCGTCACTATAATGATTTGTTCATGTTTATTCATGGTGGTGGAATTCTTCTTTGACCTCAACGAACATATTGATGAGTCGCTCGAGAATAAAGAAGCATAGCAGGAATAGGAAGATAGTCAAAATGAACGTAGAGATAGTATGGGTGACTGCGATCGCCGCATAACTAAACACATATCCCAAAACAAACAAACTGCCAAGCCATATTGTCGAAGAAATAAACTCAGCCTTGAGGAATAAAGATAATTTTATTCGTTCGTATCCTGAGAAAATAAGGACAAAATTATTGATCCCATATAAGAATTTTGAAAAAATAATTGACCAGAATGGTTTTGTATTAAAATTTGGTAATAGCGCTAAAACTTTACGCTCAAAATAATGAAATAATTTATGCTCACCATATTTGCGTCTCAGGTATACTCCTAAATAATACCCTAATATTGTTTTCAAGATTGCACCAGAGATAAGGACTGGAAGTAGTATAGAGAGTTTGACGATACCGAGGTGTACCATAATTCCTGATACAAGGAGCGCAATCTCACCTTCCAAAATTACATCGATAAACAACAATGTATACGCCAATACTGCATGGTCATTGATAAAGAGTTTAGCAAAATCAATCAAATGCATTTTATTTATCCAAGATTTTATCGCCTATCCAATTGAGTACTGATACAATGAACGCTCCGATAAGCGCAGCTACGAATGTATCAACAGTAAAGCCTTTGATCAGCACTGCGACAAACCAGAAGAACAAACCATTTAAAAGTAGCCCGAACAATCCCAACGTCAAAATGTTTATCGGAAGCGTCAAAAGTTTGACTATAGGTTTGATAATCAGATTGATAAAACCAAGCACGGCACCAACAATAATCGCTGTTATAACAGTATCGACATGAATACCGGAGACGACATAGGGGGTTACGAATACTGCAGCAGATAGGATAAGCCAATGAATGACGATTTTCATAATTATTAAAAGTAAATTAGTAATAAGTAAATAGTATTGTTAGGAAAATTAGAAAAGTGAATCTACGACAGCTTTAACATCCATGCCATCTGCTTTACCTTTGAGATCTTTCATGAGGGAAGCCATAAGCATACCTTTCTTTGTTGGATCAGTAATACCGAGTTCAGCTTGCTTGGCTTTGGCCAATGTTTCGATCTCAGTTCGATCCATGAGCTTGGGTAAATACGTTTCTAGTATGGCAAGTTGTGCAGTTTCTTCAGTAACCAAATCCGCACGTCCACCTTTTTGAAATTGTTCAATCGAATCCTTGCGCTGCTTGGCAAGTTTGGTGATGACTGCAATAACTTCTTCATCGCTAAGTGCTTCCTGTGGGGTTCTACCTTTGGCAACCAAGTCATTCGTCATTGCTGCACTAATGCCACGAAGTACTTCGAGACGAACTGAATCCTTGGCAAGCATAGCGTCTTTAATACTAGTCTTAATTTGTTGTTGCAGTGTATCCATATGGAAACAAGTATACCAAATATGCTAGCATGAATCTATGGCTTACAAACTCTTATTTCTGGATACTGAAACAACAGGTAATGAGACCAAGGATTACCTGTGCCAAGTTGCATGGAGTGATGGCAAGAACCGTCATAGTGCACTTTTCAAGCCACCAGTACCTATATCCTACGAATCAATGGCAGTACACCATATTACGAATAAAATGGTTGCCGATAAACCTGCGTTTAAATTCAGCACTGAACACGCAGAAGTAGCCAAGCGTTTTGCCGATGAAGAGACAGTGTTTATTGCGCACAATGCCATATTTGATCTGGGCATGTTAGCCAAAGAAGGATTAGTTCCGCAAAAATATATCTGCACACTCAGAGTCGCACGACACCTCGATCCAGAAGAAAAAATATCATCCTATCGCCTCCAATATTTGCGCTACTTTCTGGACCTGGAAGTCGATAACTCTGCGACAGCGCATGATGCACTCGGTGATGTGCTCGTACTCGAGCAATTATTCGATCGATTATTTAAAAAAATCATTGAGACTGACCAGTGCACTGAACTCGAAGCGTATCAGAAAATGATCGACATATCGAGTCACCCATCACTCATAAAGACATTCAAGTTCGGCAAACATGTCGATAAGAAAGTCGAAGAAGTCGCCAAAATTGATCCCGGCTACCTCGAATGGCTTCTCAATCAAAAGCTTGAATCAAACCCCGATGATGAGGATTGGATTTATACACTGAAGCATTATTTAGGAAAATAAAAGACCTCTCTTCATCATAGAAGAGAGGTTACTTTTTTGTAATATTCAATTTGCTTTGCATGTCTGATTGCAACTTCGTACTCAGTTTTGCATCCAAGTGATATTTCCCAGCCCTGATTCATAATAACTTTTGAAATAAAGGGCGAGCAAATAATAGGCTCGTAGAAAACTTCAAACTTATTTCTTGTCTCGTTTGCACTAAGATTAGGTAGTCTTAAATTAAGGAATGGAATTTGATTAAATATAAGCCCACCATGTTCTTCAGCAGCATTAATAATCATTTTTCGTAATTCTTTGATTCCTTTTCGCACTCCATGTGGATGAGCGTACAAGGGACTACTGATGAATACTAATTCTCCTGCATTCATCTTACTCATTTGAGTAAGTGCCTTATTTAGTAATTCATCATAGTTTTTGCATGATCTCAGATTCATCCAACAGCGAAACTCAAGGATTCGATTGGCAATAATAAGTGTACTGCGCCATCCTATACGTCTGCTATATCCCCATTCCAAATGTCTTTGATACCATTCCTCATCAGCTTGGGTACTTGGTGAATAAGGGAAATTCCAATGCCTACTATTTAGTGATCTGTCTGATATTTTCTGAAATCCTTTATATGGATTTAGAAACAGAACTCGCAGTAGTAAAATAATATGTGGTATCCGTGCCGTAAGTAAGTATTTATTCTGAAGTTCAAGCAAAAAAATTGGTAGAAAAAGTGCGAATGCTATAAAAAAAGTAAGAACAGTTTGCATGATCAAATTTTTCTTATAATAGCATATTTATTAACAAAAGTCAATAAATTACAATTCCATCAAATTAACGCTATAATATCCTTATGCAATCAATCATTATTGGACTTCTCATAGGTGGCATCGTTGGAGCTGGCATTATTTTCTTTATTGTACGAAGGAAAAAGGACAACACACTTCCCTCACCTGACGCTGGTGCTATGACATTACTCCAATCCCAAATCCAAGAACTCACTCGCACGCTCGATACTCGTCTCGGTGAATCACAAAAACAAGTGAACGAAACCATCCGTTACCAAAGCAAAGAATCCCAAGACATCATTCGAGACATCACCGAGCGACTCACTAGACTCGATGAGACCAACAAACAAGTCGTCTCATTTACCGACCAACTGCAAAGTTTGCAAGACATATTAAAGAATCCAAAACAGCGAGGGGTTTTGGGTGAATACTACCTCGAAACCCTTTTGAAAAATGTGCTTCCAACAGGTAGTTACGAAATGCAGTACCAGCTCGGTAAATCTGATGATGGTAGTGACCTCATTCCTGATGCAGTCGTATTCATCAAAGATAAAATCATTCCTATTGATTCCAAATTCTCACTCGAAAATTATAACCGTCTCGTCGAGGAGCAAGACCCCCTCCAAAAAGAGCGTCTCGAGAAAGCATTCGTCAATGATCTCAAGAATCGCATTACAGAAACTTCCAAATATATCCAGCCAAGCAAGAACACTATGGAATTCGCCTTCATGTTTATTCCCCACGAAGCCATTTATTATGATCTTCTCATCAACAAAGTCGGTGCACTCAAAGATGAGTCCGAAAATCTTATCCAACGAGCTGCTTCGAAGTATAAAGTCATTATTGTTTCTCCGACTTCATTTCTGGCATACCTACAGACCGTCCTCCAAGGTCTCAAAGCCATGCAAATCGAAGAGAGTGCTAAAGACATCGTCAAGCGTGTTGATGAGCTCGGCAAGCATCTGAAAGGATATGAGGAGTACCATAACAAGCTTGGCACAAGCTTGAACACTGTGTTCAATCATTACACAAACTCAAGCAAAGAACTTAAAAAAGTAGACAAAGATGTTATGCGAATATCTGGTACAAGCGCAGGCATTGAAACGATTGCACTCCTACGGGAAGTTGAAGAAGATAATTAACGAATAAATCCAAATAAGATATTTTTCGCAACGAGGACTGTTTGAATCTAGCTTTAGCTAGATGAGTTCCGCAGTAAGAAAAAATCTTATTTGGATTTTAATTCTATTTTTTTAGTAGTGCTTTTTTAATTACTTCCGGATAGTGCTGTGGAATAAAATGTGACATGCCAGAAATTACTTCTGTACTAAGGATATTTGGGTCAAAATATGTTTTAGCAAATGCAACATTTGATATTGGCACCAAGAAATCCCTTGTGCCTGTAATAAGTTTTATTGGAATCCGAATTGTTTTCAATCTATCAATATATTGCCTGATTGCATTTGGGAATGCGTAAATCTCCTTAGCACTGGCTCGGAATGGATACGCAATAAACGGCGCAATGTAGCTAATAAAAGATATTCTCTGCGATAAGCGTTTCCACCCCTTGCCTTCTTCACCGACAGGATCGAGCATCGGCGCAAAAAGAATAACTTGTTCAGCAACTTCCGGATGTTCTAATACAAGCAACGCTGCGATCGTGCCTCCATATGAATGACCAACGATTGTAACTTTCTTATTTGGAAATTGTGTAACCAGGACTTCATGTGCAATCTGAACTTGTTGAGCGAGCGAGCGCACACCACCAGACGTCCTCCCATACCCAGGTCGATCATAGGTCACCATGGTATATTTTTCTGCAAGTTTATTTTCTGCCTGATAATCAACAAATACATCTGCTGAGCCAGGTGATCCATGAATAAACAACAGTGGCAAACCATTTCCACTTTGTCGATAAAAAATACTCTGATCTTTAGAGGTGATTCTTCCTTCAGTATATGCAGTACTAGTTTTTTTAAAAATCGTTTTAATTTTATTATTCGGCAATACATACACGCGAAAATGCGTCAAAAGCAACATAAGTACAAAAACCATAGCAAGTAGGGCGAATATGCTTAAGAAAATCATGAGTATCATAGGTTTTCCAATTCTTCGATTTGAGCTAGTATTTTACGATATAACACTTCCTGTGCATCGTCCTTTTCGTGCCCAGGATCAGCAATATATGCGACATGATAAAATGATTGAAGAGCATCACTAATAAACCCAGCATCTTTATATGTCTCCGCAATCTGTATATTAAACAAAATATCCCGCAAAGGCTCCTGATGTAATCTCGCTTGCTCTTGGATAATCCATTTTTTCCAAATTGCCATTGATTCTGCATGATCCTGTCCATATGTTCTCAATATTGATACGACCACAGAGCGTTCTATATAGTGACGTTGTTCTTGCGATGAGGAATCTTTAATTGCCTGTCCTTCTAATTTCATACTATTTTGCTAAATTTTTAATATATGTAAAATGGTTCTCTAATACTGGCTGGACAGACAACCTACTGCCGCGTGCTCGCACAACCATACCTTCTAATGCAGAGTCAAATTTAATCTGACTAAGCAGTAGTGGTTGCTTAAATTTTTTGACAAAAGCTATATCAACACATTGCCAAATTGGTTTTGTTTTTGTTGCTTTTGGGTCAAAGTGATCATCTTTCTTGTCGAATTGTGTCAGATCTGGATATGATTTTGAAACTATTTTTGCAATACCATAGATGCCCGCATTGGCACCTGAATGATAAAACAATGCCAAATCTCCAATGTGCATACCATCTCGCATATAGTTTCTAGCTTGGTAATTGCGAATGCCTGTCCAGGCGGTTTTTGCATCACGCTTCAAGTCATCGATTGAGTAACATTCACCTTCGGTTTTTAAAAGCCAGTAATACATGCACCAACTATAGCAAAACAAATCCTGATGTCGAATCAGGATTTGTTTTCTGTTACTTTGCTTTTTTTGGTTTCTTTTTTTCTTTTCTTTGAGAATTATTTCCTTTTGCCATATATTTGTATTTACTAATAAGTACTCATAGTATAGCAAATCTATTTCTCCAAATCGAGAATTTCATCTATGCGGATACTAGCGACAAATTCTGGCACGTGCGATACGAGAATCATAGCACCCTTATATGTATCGAGTGCTTCTGCAATCAGCGGAATATGGCGAAAGTTAATATGATTCGTAGGCTCATCGAGAATAAGGAGTCCTGGTCGCTCGAGCACGAGTCTTGCAAATGCAACCAAGCCTTTTTGACCTTCTGATAGATCTCCAATTTTAGTTTTGATTGCTTCAGATGTAATAAGAAATCCTGCTGCAACGCTTCGCATATGTTGTTCATCTTTCTTATCCATAACAGCCATGAGTGATGCGTATACCGTATCATCAAAATTGAGTGTCGAGAAATCTTGCCGATAGTAGCCTACTTTTACGCCTTTTAGAATTTCCACACCTGCACTGGTACCATTTGCCATTGATTCGAGCAATGTACTCTTGCCAATACCATTTGGCCCTTGGAGCAACAAATGCTGATTTTTCTTGAGTTTTATATTTGCTTTGCGAGTTGTCGGTTTGTGCTTTTGTATTGTTGTAAAAGAAGTTATGGTTACAATATCACCTAATATATCTTCCTGAGCTGGTATCGTAAACGGTCGGATTGTCTTGTCCTCTTTGCGCACATCGACTTGATTTTCTTCCATTTCAGCTGCATCTTCGCGCATGCGTTTAGCCAAAAGTCGTAAGCGTCCTCCTTTCATTGCAAAGAAATTTGCTTTCTCCTTTTTCTCAATTGCCTCTTTGGTAAGTCTGGCGTTTTTACTATTCTCTTTTTCCACGCGCACTTTGATTTGTTCGGCAACGTTGAAATAGTTTCCTGCATACTGCTCAACTTTACGAGTATAAATATCTAGGTACAGCACTCCATCAGTAAATGAGTTCAAGAAATCCGCATCATGGGAAATTACCATGACAGTTTTGGTGTAAGATTTTAAAAATTCAGTCAGATGGAGAATACCAGCCTTATCGAGATTATTGGTTGGTTCATCTAATAGCAAGAGATCTGGGTCTTGAATAAGTGCGGAAGCGAGCAACAGTCTTGCTTGTTGACCACCAGAGAATGATCCAACTATCCGCTCGTGCAACTGTTCATGATGCTTCAGATTAACCACCTCCAAGACGTCATCAATCATAGGATCAATAGCATGGATCTTCTTCGAAAAGCATTTCTGGAAAAATTCTCGAACCGTGAGCTCCAAATCTTCTCTCGGTATAACTTGGCGGGAGAGCGCAATCGTGAGTCCTTGCATACGATTGATGACACCTGATTCTACTGTATGGCCTCTGGTAATAAGATCAAAAATCGTACTCTTGCCAGCGCCATTTTGGCCCATGATAGTAATCTTGGTGCCACGACGTACAGTAAAATTAACCTCATCTAAGATAGGCTTGTTCTCGCTATATTCAAACGAAACATTTTCAAATGATAATATGCTTTCCGCTTTTGCCATAAATATATAAATACAATGCAGGGAAAAGAAAAACACCTTTTGCAATTGCACAAGGTGTTTTTCTTTGGTTCACTTATGCACGTGATACATTTGTCGCTGCTGGGCCTTTTTCGCCGTCAGTGATATCGAAAGTGACTTCATCGCCTTCTTTCAATTCTTCAAATGTAATACCATTTAACTCTTTTGAGTGAAAAAAGAGATCCTTTGTCTCGCCTTCGCGAGTAATGAATCCAAATCCTCGATCTCGTACAAGAGTTTTGATTGTTCCCTTCATATGATTTTTGTGATTATTGCTACTTGAGATACTCGACTTTGTTTCTGTATCTAACCTAAGACTTTAATTCTAAACTAAACAAGCTTTATTGTCAAAGGATAACGTCAGGCGTAGTAAGTGCCTGCAATGCTTTTAGGACATCTTCCAAATCTTCTACTAAAGGATTTGATTTGCTATATTTCAAAATTTCCCCAATAACATTAATATAAACGCCTATAAATACTTCTTTTGGGAAACCAAATCGCTCAAATGTTGCAAGACCTTCCTTAGAATGATCATGGACCAAATCCGATGTATTGGCGATCACATCAGCCGATTTTAAGATTAGCGCTTCTTCTGAAAAATGTGCAATATGCTCTCTAGCGTGCTTTTTTCTCTCGTGCCACGACTCTATAGTATTTTCCTCGGTAACCGCACTTACAAGGTCTGCAACCTGCACGCCAAATCTTTCTGTAAGCATTTCTTTGGTTACCTTCTTGTCGATGACACTATCTTCAATCGTGTCATGCAAAATGCCTGCGATAATAACATGCTCACTAGTACCTGCTGCTGCCAATATTATGCCAACCGTCAGTGGATGCACGATATACGGAATATCTTTACCTTTGCGCTTCTGCTTCTGATAGACTTCGTGAGTTTTAATCGAAAAACGAATTGCCTCTTTAATTTTTGATGTGTAAATCATTAGAGACTAGTTGCTGTAAAATTTGTTACTAAAGGCACAGGCTTGTCATCTGAATAACCCATAAATTGGTATGCGAATGTGCCTTTTGCAGCTATATGCCCATCTTCATAGTAGACAGCACCCGTTGCAGTAGTAGCATCTAATTCTATATTTGTTACTTGCCATGTACCACCGAGCACTGGTTTGATTTGAGAGAGTGTCTCTAGGTTTGTTTTGAAATATGTCATCAATAAATCACTTGCCTTTTCTGGATCGACAATAATAGAATGAGGGGAATTATTTTCTTTGGTAAGTTCAAAGTATAAAATACTAAATGAATACTTAAATATCCTGATATGCATTTTGCCCAGATAGTTCCCTGGAGTTACTTCAACAATTTCATCAAGCACTGGTCGCAACCAAAATGGATTCTCAGGAATATTGTAATCGATAGCCAAAACTTGAGTTTCTTTGTCTCGGAGACCTGCTTGTACTCTAGTCACAAACGGATACTGTTCAACTGTACTATTTCCATCCTTGAATACATTAGTGCCCGTAGATTGAGCCGTACTAAATTTTTTACCGAGCCATGAAGCAGTTGGTAAATTACTAACTGTACCTTGATAAAAACCGTCAGGTTTTTGACCAGGTACTCCACCTTCTATAAATAAAGCCTGATTTGGCGAATGTTCAACTCGCGAAGTAAACCAGACTCCTGCAAATACAATAACGAGCATGACACCGATTGCACATTTTATAATGAAGGAAATCATGTACAAAGTATACCGTATTTTGTTGAATAAATATACGTATGCATAGCAAAACAAAACCGCCTGAGGCGGTTTTGTTTTGCTATGCGCTTTATTTATGAGAGATGTTTTGAAACGAGCTTCGTCATTTCAAACATATTAACGACGGCTTTGCCGCCAAACACTTTCTTGAGGTTTTCGTCTGCATTAATATTGCGCTTGTTTTTTGGATCTTGAAGATCATTCTTCTTTATGTAGACCCAGAGGGCCTTTACAACTTCAGAACGAGGCATTGGGCCTTTACCTACGACAGCTGCGAGTTCATCGCTTATGTTCATAGGCTTCATAAATGCAGAGTTTACTTTTGGTGTTGGCATATGTTTATTGTTTATTGTTAATACTTAGCAATACTTCTGTAGTATAGCATCTTTTACTAGACAATACCTTATAGAGAGCACTACCCTCATAAATTATTTACTAAGTAGTGGTCGTATGGCATCTTCTATTTTTTCCGCAACTCGCATATACCCTGCGTCATTAGGGTGAACTGCATCATACATATAGGTACTGTTCCCAATCAAACCTCCCAAAATATTAGGGACGTAGATAAGATCGTTATCGTGAGCTATCGATTCATACATCGGTCCATAAGAATCATTAAGTAAAGCACCTCGCACTCCCACCAGAACAACTATAGTTTTTTGTTTTGTAAAAGTTTCAACAATAGTACGGATATTTTTTTCTGTTTCTACTATAGGTACGTTTCTCAAAATATCATTGCCTCCGATGAGTAGTATCACAATCCCTGGATCTTTGACTGTAACAGTATTTATGCGGACAAGAGCATCTGCCGTTGTATCGCCACTAACGCCAAAGTTCTGTATAGGCTGCCCTATACTTTTTGATAAAACTGAAATAAAGTCATTGCCTCCTGTTGCCCCGTACCCTGCAACTAAACTATCACCAAAACCAATGATCGTAGGGTTTTTAGGAATTGGCACTTCTTTCTTACTGATTTGCATCAATGCATAAACTAAAGTACCAACACCTACGAGAATCAAAATAATAATCAGCCACTTTTTCATAACTATGTTTTACTCCATTGCACTATTACTACAATCGGTTTTCTGTAAACTTGGCGCATATGATATTTCATCTGGGTTAGCATAGACATACGCACCACTACCGTTGTCTTTCATTTCGCCGAAACCAACTTTCGCAATATCGCCTTCGATTATTATCTTGAGCTCTTCTTGAGCGGTCATGCCTTCTGCACTAGTACTCCAAATTGCATTCACAATTTTATTAGTACCATCATCAGAAATTATGCCATTAAATATACCGGTCTTTTTATCTTTCTCGGCTGGTAACCAATTGAACTCTCCAACAACATCAGTACCACTAATATCCATAGTAAGGAGTGCAGTATCACCTGCTTCAGTATTCCAAATATAACAAACCTGCTCTGTAAGTATTTCTGTATTTATGTCATCTGGAGTATTAGTAGCTACTGGAGTGCTTGGCATTTTTTTAACAATTAGCACTACAACAACGATTGCAACTATAAGGATAACTATATATTTTATAATTTTCATACTTTAAATTCTTAATTTAATAAAGCTGCATGCTTCTTTAGTATACGTAATAAGTGCTGGTTCGCCTATCATATCTGGCACTAATATATTCTCTCCACTTTTAATAACATTAACAAGTGGCCACTGACTTTTAACTAAAGTATCCTGACCGAGCGTATATATTTCTAATTCTTTGTTTTTTGATCCTTCTTATAGTATATGCATAGGTAAGCTCAAGCAGTATGTTATCAATTATTTATTTGCTTTATTTGTAAATATATTTTATGACACCAAGCTGCTCCTGCATCGCCACCCCATAATTGCCATGCAATATAACCTTTTGATGGTTTTTCTTTATTAAAAAAATTTTTGCCTTGTTTATCCACGAAGTGGCGAGAAAAATATGAATACATCCGTGTGATTGTGCGTGGAGACAACACTCGACGATTCTTGAGATCTCTTGCTCGAGCAATGCCAACACTGGTTCCTCCATGACCAAACTTTGCACGTAATACAAGACCACGCTTTGCTTGCAGTGCCACAAGTGTTGGAGGTTTAAAATTTATATGATCATATTTTTTATTTTGAGCCATATAATTATTCTACCATCAAAATAAAAACCACCCTGTGGGTGGTTTTTTTGGTTTATAAATTATAAAAGATCATTGGCAAGGTTCGCTAATTCACTTCGTTCTCCTTTTTCAAGTTTTACATGTGCAAAAAGTGGAGATCCTTTCAACCGATCAATGATGTAACTTAATCCATTGCTATGTGTATCGAGGTATGGCGTATCGATTTGATGGATATCTCCGGTAAAAATAATTTTTGTATTTTCGCCCGCACGAGTAATAATGGTTTTCACTTCATGTTTGGTTAGATTTTGAGCTTCATCTACAATGAAAAACACATTTGAAAAACTTCTTCCACGGATGTATGCAAGGGGGCAAACCATGAGTTTTTCATTCTCTACCATTTCATTAATCTGGCGATATTCTTTATCTTTTTCAGTGAAGCAATTCTTGATGTATTTAAGGTTATCCCACAAGGGCTCCATATATGGGTTCAATTTGCTCTTTATATCACCAGGCAAATAGCCGATATCTTTATTACTAAGCGGCACGATTGGACGCGCAAGATATATCTGGTGAAAATCCCTCCGCTGTTCCAATGCACATGCAAGTGCAAGTAATGTTTTACCAGTTCCAGCAACTCCCTCAAGACAAACAAGCGGGATGTTTGGATTTAATAATGCATCAATCACACATAATTGTTCTATATTCCGATGTTTGATCTTATATGCTGTTCGAGTTTTCTTTACCAAGAAAAGCTTATTGGACTGCTTATTAAAACTAGTAATAATAGGCTCTGTTCCTTGTTTGCTGTCAAAAAGATAATAGTGATTTGGTATTGGCTTCTTACCTTTCTTCTTGAAATAAAGTGAGGCGTCACACTCACCATCTTTAAACAGCCCATCAAGTATTTCTGTTGGGAATTTATCAATCAGCGTTCTGCCTGTATATAACTCATCCAGGTTTTTAATTTTTCCTGTCTCGTAATCTTCAGCGGTAATCTTCAAAAACCGAGCCTTAGCTCGAAGATTGATATCTTTGGTGACTAAAATTACTTGACGATCAGGGTTTTCTTTTTGTACACGAAGTACAACATTCAAGATTTTATGATCCGACTTCACACTGTCAAATATCGCATCAGTATCAACACCATTCGCATGACCCATAACAACTCTGAATTGACCATGGGTTTTACCGTTAATATTTGCCCAATGTTGCAATGATAAGTTACCCGCAGAAGCTCGATCAAGATAACGTATAAATTCACGCGCTGCAAAATTCTTCTCTTCACTACCCTTCTTAAAATTGTCGAGCTCTTCGAGAACGGTAATTGGGAGAACAATATGATGCTCATGGAAATTCTTAATTGCTTTGGAATCATCAAGAATCACTGATGTGTCCAGCACAAAAATCTTTTGATCGGCTCCACCTGGGGCTGGCAGAGAAACATACACTCCATTATTATTTTCTTCCATAGTGAATATTTGTTTTTTAGTGAACTGTGAACTGAATGTATTAGTCGCATTATATAGGTCTCGAGGCATATGTCAAATATACATAATTACAAAAAAAGCCTGGAAAACCAGGCTTTTTTGCAATGTTAGATTTTTTAGTGCATATATTCTCTCACCTCAGTCGCACCAGTTTTCATAAAAATATCCTTCGTTCTTAGATTTGATCGAGTGATGACGAGAATATCTCCTGCTCTGACTAAATCCTCATACAGTTTGGCATCATCATCTGATACACCGAGGCCACCCAATGCTCCGATAAATCCGCCTGCTGCGGCACCGGTAGCAGCCCCTGCGACGGTCGTAGCAGCTGCACCAGTAAATCCCAGTGCTGCAGCGAGTGGTCCCGCAACAAACAAAGTTCCGAGTCCTGGTAATATACCATTTGCGACTACAAGTCCTGCAATCGCTCCGACAACAGCACCTGTCGTTGCGCCAACAGCTGCACCAGCACCAACTTTGTTACCTGTTGTCGCATTCGTTATTTCTCCATCTTTGTTGATATAGACATATGATAGGTCTGCATCACTAATGCCAAAACCTTTAAATTCTTGAATTGCGTCTTCTGCTTGTTTATGTGTTGTAAAAACTCCAAGTGTTGTGTTCATAAAATATATTTTAATTAGGAATAATCTACTCGACTCTTACGATAGTCTAACGAAGTGGATTACAAAGTGTGATGCAATACATCTATCTCAATATAAAATAAAAACTTCTCTAAAAATTAGAGAAGTTTTTATTTTATATTATCCGATGAATGTCAGTGCTTTGCCTCGCTTGCCTGCGCGTCCAGTACGACCGATACGATGAATATAGTCATCATAGGTAGCTGGGATTTCATAATTAATCACATGTGACACATCAGCAATATCGAGTCCTCGTGCTGCTACGTCTGTAGCGACTAATATTTGAATGGTATTGTTTTTAAATTGTCCCAATGCTCGCTGGCGGTTACTTTGCGTTTTGTTGCCATGGATTGATTCTGCCTTGAAACCTTTTAGAGCCAAGTCTTTCGTCAATCGCTCAACGCCGTGTTTCGTGCGGCCGAAAATGAGAACCTTTTTGAATTCAGGATTAGCGAGCAAGTCTTGCAACACATCCATTTTGGAATTGCTGCCTCCAACTCGAACAACATCTTGATCAACTTGCTTTGATGTATCACGAGTTTTCACTGATATGCGGATCGGTGATTTCAGGAATTCAGTAATCAAGACTTCGATTGCATGTGACAGTGTCGCTGAGAAGAAAAGTGAATGATGCTCTTTGGGCATACCAGCTACGACAAATCGCATATCAGCCACAAATCCCATATCAAGCATACGGTCTGCTTCATCGAGCACTATAGTGTTAAAGTCACGCAAGAAAAGCGCTTTACGCATAAGGAGATCTTTGATTCGTCCCGGTGTACCGATGATGAAATTATTCTCATACCGTAGATCACGAATCTGCTTGCCAATACCTGCACCCCCAACACAGCAAACAGAAAAAATTTTCATTCGCTTGGTAAACGTTCGGAGCTCATCATCGATCTGCACTGCAAGTTCGCGTGTCGGCACCAAGATTAAGATTTTCTCTTTGCGATTCAAGAGCACTTTGTTGATAAGCGGGATTAAGAATGCCGCAGTCTTACCTGTACCAGTATTCGCAATACCCACGAGATCGTGTCCTTTCAATATATAGGGGATCGTTCGATCTTGGATTGGCGAAGGGTGTACGTAACCTTTGACTTTGATAGCCTCTTTGAGTGTGTCGGTAATGAGGAAATCAGAAAATGCGTGCTCAGGCACGAAATGATCTGTTTCTTCTGTTATGACTGCTTTGTTGATAAATCTAGATATATCAATGCGTTCACCACCGCGGCCACCGCCTCTGTTGCCACCTCTCCCGCTTGGGCGATGACTTCCACCAGAACGAAATGCTGGACGTGAACTAGAAGAACTGCGGGGTCCTTCCCTTCTAAAACTTTTGTTTTGCATAATAATTTTTGAGCGTAGTGCTCTATAACTGTGTAGTCTTTACAATAAAATTTGGCGACTAAGTGTCTCGCCAGTTCGTTTGCCTTAAGAGGCAATGTTCATCAAACCAATGAGAGTAGTTATAAATCTAGTATATATAAAAAAATAATTTTGTCAATAGAGTATGTTCCGATTTATCCCCTAAGTTTTAAAGTAAAATTTACTACTGCGGAGGCGGTGAGATTAGCCTCCGACTAAGATTTTGTAGTCACAAAAAAACTTGTCTAGGCGCCAGCTCGAAAAATGTTCTATTGAACATTTTAACTCCGCTGTTCAAATCCCAACAGAAACTATCCCATAGTTTCTTCCTCAAATTTCATACCTGGAATTTGCTCCTGCGGAGGCGGTGAGATTTGAACTCACGATACCCTTTCGGATATGCCGCTTTTCGAGAGCGGTGCCTTCAACCACTCAGCCACGCCTCCGTATATTTCGCTTTGCTCAAACGGAGGTCATTTTCGTGCCTGAATGGTTGTCCTCCTTCGGAGTAAAAGTAAAGCAGTTTACTTTTACTCCACTCAGCCACGCCTCCGTATATATTTTCAAATTATAAAAAAAATGGTATAGTGTTTGCGTTTTTAGATTTACTTAAAAACGTCTAAGAACTATAAACCATTTTGGCCCTATCGTCTAACGCAAGTTAGAATATAGCGACGCCGGCTTTTGAAAAGCCTAGCAAAAAATATTTGTTAATTTAATACATATAGTTTATTCATTTGGCCCTATCGTCTAACGGTTAGGACGCCGGCTTTTCAAGCCGTTAATCCGGGTTCGATTCCCGGTAGGGTCACAACTTGTGATAAATAACAAATCCGTATCAGAGATTTACTCTATTTCGTACTTAGAATCACTAACATTTTAGTAACTCGAATGTTACACTTTTAAATATGGACTATAAAGTAGTTATCAGCATTATCGCTGTAGCGCTATCGTTTGTCGGATATGGTATTTACATACGAGACATTCTTCGGAGAAAGACAGTTCCTCATGCATTCACTTTTCTTATTTGGAGTATTGCAAGTTCAGTAACATGGGCTTTGCAAGTATCAGGTGGGGCAGGAGTGGGTGCATGGATTACATTTGCTGTCTCGGCAATCTGTATCTTTATATTCTTCCTTTCGCTCAAATATGGAGAAAAAAAGATAACTAAACTAGATATTATTTTTCTACTGGTTTCTCTCATTGCCCTTGGACTATGGCTTTTAGCAAAGCAGCCTGTATGGTCAATGATTCTTCTTGTTGCGACAGACGTATCAGGGTTTGGTCCAACGATTAGAAAATCCTGGAACAAGCCATTTCAAGAAAACTTATTTACGTGGGAACTTACGGCTTTTCGCCATGCATTGGGAATTATTGCCCTAGAGAAATTTAATATTCTGACACTACTCTATCCTATTACCTGGGTAATTGTAAATACACTCTTTAGTATCTTTTTGATTGTTCGCCGAAGACAGGTGAATAAATCTATGATTCAAAAGTAACTAAAAAACACCACGGAATAGTTAGGTGTGAGAGGGGGATTACCGAAAGTCGAAAGTCTCTAAAAAGGAGGTGACAAAGTTTTTAAATCCTCTATACTACTGAGTATCGAATTGTGATTATTAACGGCTTCTGAAATCCATGCAACGAGTTCACAATTTGAAACTTACAATTCGATAGAAAAAGAAAAGTACCCTTTTAGTAAGGATACTTTTTGTTTGTGATCTGTTAAAATTATTTTAAATACATATTTGGCTTAGGCCCATATTCTACAACGAGCATGTCCTGATCTTTTTTCTCGTCAGTAAAATATCTGAATCCATTGTTCCAGGCTTCTTTTTCAATACGTTTGTCAAAATTAAAAACAATGTCATGTATATTGTCTGAGTGCGAAAAAACTACTAATCGTTCTGCTCCAGCGGTAACTCGCATTCTCATTGCCTGAATTAAATCCTCAATAAATGCTGAAGAAGTAGCAGACATACCTAATTTACTTTTATTCGGCGGCACATGTCCGTTCTTTGCACCTAATTCGATGAGGCAATTCCTATGCATTTCTCTGGCATAGGTATTGTTGGTATCTACGAACATTGTGTTCGTCATACTAATGCCTTTGTCTTTTAATTTCTCCACAATAATCTGTCCCCTGGTCCGCCGTTCACATGAACTGTGGACAATACAAAGCAATGAAAGATTGGCAAGTAACGAATCTTTCTTTGGCACTAATGCCTTGTTATTTCCTCTGAAATTTGAGATTACATCGAAGCCACCGCTTTTATGCGAAGCAGTCGTACCTCTTATTGATTTGGACATACGTATTTGATTTGTTTTTTTGTGAAATGAACAAGTACTCGAAAATACTACCACACTTAATCAAATAAGCAATAATTTGAATTTTAGTGTCATGACGTGTAAGATACTGATATATTTGCGTGATTAGCTGATTTGGTAGGCATCGAAGTGAAGCGGCCTTAAAATTTTGAATGCATTAGTATTGTATTGAGCAGTTAGCTGTCTTGGTAGGTATCGAAGTTATGTAGCCTTTAAAATTTTTAATATAGTAGAGATTGTATTGCGCGGTTAGCTCAGTTGGTAGAGCGACCCCTTGACGTGGGGTAGGCCAGGGGTTCGAATCCCTTATCGCGCACCGTGAGCTTTGCGAACGAGCGATAGCATATGAACTGCTTCATATGCGTAAGGGATTCGAAAGACTTTTCGTTATGCAAAGCATCGAAAAGTACCTGGCGATGTAATCGCCGAATCCCTTATCGCGCACAAAAAAGACCCCTAACGAGGTCCTATAGTTTTCAAATTTAATTTTCTAAAAAGGTTTCAGCGAGCCTTGTTGCCTCCTGAATTGCATCGTTTAAATTCTTATTGACAATAATATAGTCAAAATCATCTTGTGCTTCAAGTTCGATCTCAGCCTTTGCAATTCTGGTTGCAATTGAATCTTCCTTATCGCCACGATGACGAAGCCTTTCTTCTAATATTGGTATTTCAGGCTTAGGTGGTTTGATAAAAAGTGACAGTGCGTTGTCGCCAAATCGTTTTTTAATATTCTTGGCACCGCGCGTATCAACATCAAAAAGAGTCACTTTATTTTCCCTTGCGATGCGCTCAATTTCAGAATTCAATGTGCCATAGAATAGCCCATCATATACTTCTTCCCATTCAAGGAAAGCATTGTCAATAATGTTTTGCTTAAACTTTTCTTTTGTGAAAAAGTGGTAATCTTTGCCATCTATTTCCATCGGACGCTTTGGACGGGTACAGGCAGAAATCGAAAATGAAAGTATTGGAAAAGTTTCCAATAGAGCATTTGCAATAGTTGTTTTGCCCGCACCTGATGGTGCTGTAACTATAATTACCTTACTCATTGTGACAGAGTTTGTTTCCGTCACTCTAGCACATTTTATAAAATAGTCAAAAATAGCAATTTCTGGTAGAATCGCCATATGCGAATACTATCTATCGAAACTAGTTGCGATCCCAAACTACGGAAGCATATCGAATACACATACTTCCAAGTACGGGACTAGAAGAGGTAGATTAGCTTTTAATTCTTGTTATATCTTTTATTATGAAAATCCTATCTATTGAGACCAGTTGCGATGAGACGGCACTGTCCATCGTCGAGGCATCTGGTGGATCAACAAAACCCAAATTCAAAATCTTAGCGAACAATGTCGCTTCACAGGTTAAGCTTCATGCGAAATATGGCGGTGTCTTCCCTATGATGGCCAAACGTGAGCACAGCAAGAATCTTGTGCCTCTGTTTATAAAAACATTAGAGGAGGCAAGGTTAGCAAAAAAAAGTACGACTGCCTTTAGTCAAAAACAAGTTACGGATTTAGAACTTATGCTTGACCGTGAACCAGAACTCAAAAAAATATTTCTAAAAACAATATACAAAATCAAAAAGCCAAACATTGACCTTATAGCCGTGACCACGGGTCCAGGGCTCGAACCAACACTCTGGGTCGGCATCAACTTCGCGCGAGCACTTGCAACGTTATGGGGTATTCCAGTTATTGGCGTCAATCATATGGAAGGCCATATTTTTTCCGTGTTTCCAAAAAGCAATAAAGAAACTTTTACGATTGATACCAAACTTTTCCCTAGTATTTCCCTCTTGGTCTCAGGTGGTCATACAGAGCTCGTCTATATTAAAAATTGGCTACACTACGACATCATCGGACAGACGAGAGATGATGCTGTGGGTGAAGCCTTTGATAAAGTCGCGCGTTTGCTCGGTCTACCATATCCAGGTGGCCCAATGATATCCAGACTTGCCAAAGAAGCTCGTGATAAAAAAATAGTGAGTACGTTTACTTTCCCTCGTCCTATGATCCATAGCAAGGATTATGATTTCTCTTTTTCTGGACTCAAGACGGCAGTCCTCTACTTTATCCAAGGCCACAGTAGTAATCCAAATGGTAGAAAAAAAATTATAATACCCCTAAAACTAAAGCGAGAAATTGCCCGCGCATTTGAAGATGCGGCAGTTCATGTCCTCGTTAGTAAAACATTGCGAGCGATACAAACATACAAAGCGAAATCACTTATCGTTGGTGGAGGCGTCGCAGCTAACCAAGAAATCAGGAAAGTGCTAAGCGAGCTATCTCCTGTGCCTATTTATTTCCCTACCCGAGAACTTTCCACCGATAACTCTCTCATGATCGCCATCGCAGGCTACATGCAGTGGCAGAAAAAGAAAAAGGGTGTTCAATTGAACACCCTCATTGCCAACGGCAATCTTACATTATAAATTTTCATTTTTTAAAACCAATCGTTTCTAGCCATAAGTCAATTTCTGCGTGAAGTTTTTCCAAATTTCCATCATTCATAAAAATCTTCTCAGCTTTTGCTAAACAAAGTGGGATATTCATATCCCAAAGCTCAGTACCGATAGATTCCCGTTCTTCGTCAGAGAGAAATCTTTCGAACGTAACACTATCAGTTGCACTTTTGCGATCCATTGCTCTTTTGTAGCGAATATGAGGATCCGCGTCTATGCCAATAAAGTGTGTATCTGGTTTATTTATAATAAAACTTGTTTCTGCAGGACAACGAAGTGATTCAATCACAGCATTATTGCCGTATGCCAAAGCTCGCTCGTATAACGTGCGAATATTATAGTCTGGTCCATATGTTTGGCGGAGTTCATTCGCAACAAGCCTCATAGAGTCTCGGTTCACGATAAGTCCTCGCTTATTAATTTCTTCAACAAAAAATTCACGAGCGGAGAAATGTTTAAAGCCAAGTGAAACTAAGTAATCAGCTACGGTGCCTTTGCCAGCACCATTTGTTTCTGCAATCGCGACAATCATACTGTCATCATTCCACAACAGAGAGCATATGGCAACTAATTCTTGGCGAACGTGATAAAAATGTTATATTGTAAGAATGCAACCCGAAAATACAATCCCTGAAAAGCTACTGAAGCCCTACGATCCGACCGATACAGAAAAGCGCATCTACGCCCTCTGGCAAGAGAGCGGCTTTTTTAATCCAGAGACGTGTATATCACAAGGTGTTACAAAGTCTGATGCTAAACCATTTACCATAATGATGCCACCCCCAAATGCCACAGGTGTGCTCCATATGGGTCACGCGCTATTTCTTACCGTAGAAGACATTATGATTCGCTACAAGCGTATGCAAGGATTTAGGACGCTTTGGCTACCTGGCACTGACCATGCAGCTATTGCTACGCAGTCAAAAGTTGAAGGCATTATCAAAAAAGAAGAAGGTAAATCGAGACATGACCTAGGTCGTGATGAACTATTGAAACGCATTGATGCTTTTGTCGAAGACAATAGAAAAACAATGACGTCTCAGATGCGGATTATGGGCGCATCATGTGATTGGTCACGGGAAGCATTTACTCTGGATGAAAAGAGGAACTTGGCGGTCAATACATTATTCAAACAAATGTATGATGATGAACTCATTTATCGTGGCAACCGCATCGTCAATTGGGATCCCAAAGGTCAGACAACGATCGCTGATGATGAAATCGTCTATGAGGAGCGCAAAGCTAAATTGTATACATTCAAATATAGCAAAGACTTCCCTATTTCTATCTCAACAACTCGTCCTGAAACCAAAGTCGGTGATGTTGCTGTCGCTGTTCATCCCGACGACGCTCGATATAAAGAATTTGTCGGCAAAGAGTATGACTTAGAATTTTGTGGCGTACCGCTTCATATCAAAATCATTGCTGATGCATCAGTAGATAAAGAATTCGGCACTGGAGCACTTGGTGTGACACCGGCACATTCAATGATCGACTGGGAAATTGCAGAACGTCATGATTTGCCCCATCCACAAGTCATCAATGAGTATGCCAAGATGATGATCGGTGACGAGCGAATACTCAACAAGAAAGCAACAGAGGCTCGAGAAGTTATCGTCGAATGGCTCCACACAGAAGGATTGCTAGAAAAAGAAGAGGAGGTAACCCAAAATATTAGCACTGCAGAACGCACCGGTGGCATTATTGAGCCATTACCAAAACTCCAATGGTTCGTCGCTGTTAATAAAGAATTCATATTGTCAGAATCTACAATTGCCGGCATTCCATCTGGATCAAAAACGACACTCAAAGACATCATGCGAAAGACTGTTGAGAACAATCAGATCAGAATTATTCCAGATTATTTTAGTAAGACGTATTTCCACTGGATCGATAACCTTCGTGATTGGTGTATATCACGACAAATTTGGTACGGTCATCGAATCCCTGTTTGGTATAAAGATAATCAAATATATTGCGGCACTGAAACACCAGAAGGTGAAGGATGGGTACAGGATGAAGATACACTCGACACATGGTTCTCATCTGGCAGCTGGACATTTTCAACGCTTGGTTGGCCAGAAAAAACCAAAGATCTAGAACTGTACCATCCGACCGATGTCCTTGAAACTGCGTACGAGATCCTCTTCTTCTGGGTTGCTCGAATGATTCTCATGACTGGATATGCACTCGGCACTGTACCGTTTCATAATATTTATTTGCATGGGCTCGTCCGAGATAATCAAGGCCGGAAGTTTTCTAAGTCCCTCGGGAACGGGATTGACCCAATCGATGTGGCAAATAAGTTTGGCGCTGATGCAGGCCGCATGGCTCTCATTGTCGGCACTGCACCGGGAACAGATAGTAAAATCGATGAAAACAAGATAAAGGGCTACAAAAATTTTGCTAACAAACTTTGGAATATTACACGGTTTGTACTTTCCAATAATTCAAATGTAAACGCTCATACTATCTATACAGAAGCTGATCAAAAAGTAGCTCAAGAGTTTCAAGCTACCATTGCCGACATCACCAGAGACCTGGATGAGTACCGCTTCCACTTAGGATCAGAAAAAATCTATCACTACATCTGGCATGCATTTGCTGATAAAATTATTGAGGAAAGCAAACTCATACTCAGTGGATCAGATGAACAGGCAAAAACATCACGCCAAAAATTGCTCTTAGAAATTCTTTCGACGAGTCTTACTATTCTTCATCCATTTATGCCCTTCGTCACAGAAGAAATCTGGAGTATGATACCTAGGAGCGATAAAACACTTCTCATGGTAACCCCATGGCCAACATATACATCGAATGGATAACTTCACTTCAATAGCAAGCAAAGTTAATTCTGATCCAGTAACCCTGGCTCTTTCACTTTTGTTCGGCTTAGTTCCTGCATTTCTATGGCTTAGGTTTTGGTTGCGCGAAGATCGTGAGAAGCCAGAACCAAACGGACTCCTTTTCCTTACTTTTTTAGCTGGCATGATTGCTGTTATCTTGGTATTGCCTATCCAACGCTATATCAGCACGCTATCAAATAATCCAGACGTACTGACTGTCCTTTGGGTTGCCTCAGAAGAACTCATCAAATTCTCTGCAGTAGCAGTTATGGCACTCCATTCTTCATATGCAGATGAACCAATCGATTTCCCGATATATGCTATGACAGCCGCATTAGGCTTTGCAGCGCTTGAAAATGCATTATTCCTTGCTTATCCTATCGGTATCAGCGATACAACAGTCAGTCTTCTCACGGGTAACCTGCGCTTCTTGGGAGCAACTCTCTTGCATAGTGTATCGAGCGGTCTCATCGGTATTATGATAGGGCTCGCCTTTTTCCAATCAAAAACAGTGAAGTTTTTTAGTATTCTTTTTGGCATAGGGCTCGCCATTACCTTGCATAGCATCTTTAATTTCTTTATAATGGACGCAGGTGCAAGCGAAGTTTTCAAAGTTTTCGGCTTCCTCTGGGTTGTTGCTATTATTAGTATGCTCTTGTTTGAAAAATTGAGGCGCATGAGCGAACCTCTCTATCTCAAGGACGTTGTTATTCACGGAGCAGTGAACGATCTACTTACTCGACGTTAAATTTATGGCATATAAAAAATCTTTTTTTGAACGATTGACTGGTGGCATACGGCTTCGAGATGAAGACGAAGAAGAAACTGTGCCTATAGCAACTCCTACAACCCCTCAACCATATAAAATTACGACATCTGAGACTGCAAAAAGTAAAGATACAGGCTGGACAGAAGATGAAGTTGAAGAAGCACAGTTAACTGTGGATGTCTACCAAACCCAAACTGAAATTATTGTGCAAACAATGGTCGCTGGCGTCAGACCCGAAGATCTTCAGATCAATATCACTCGCGACATGATTACGATCAAGGGCAAACGTGAGGAGAATAAAATGATTGCTCCAGAGAATTACTTTACCAAAGAACTCTACTGGGGAACGTTTGCTAGAACAATTCTTTTGCCCCAAGAAGTAGAACCGGAAGAAGCGGAGGCTATCGAACGACACGGATTACTGATGATCAGACTACCAAAGATCGACAAAGGACGCCAGACAACACTCAAAGTGAAATCAATATAAACAAAAACTCCTCTATAGGAGTTTTTGTTTCGTTCGTGTGCTTGGGACCAGGTTCGGTCACGAGTTACTAAACATAATTATCATATATTCTAATTCTGCTAAGTACTCGCGACCCCGCCTCGCTTGGTTCACACATTCACCATAACTGCGGCTTTCGAACTGGCACGTAATGTGTGCAGACACATTACTCCAGCCACTCACTACGTTCGTGTGCTTGGGACCAGGTTCGAACTGGTGACCCTTCCCTCTTCAGGGGAATGCTCTACCAACTGAGCTACCCAAGCAATATATTTTTATTATCTTTTTGAGTATCTATCTTAATACATTTGAGGTTATTTACCAAAACAAGATTCCTTCAAAAAACTTTTATAGTATTACTTAAAAAGTGATTCTAGTTCTTCTGTATTGAACTGACTACCTAAATTCTTTAAATCTTCTATGCTACTTGCACCACTAGTATAGGCACCTTTGAGTGTCGTAATGTATGGCAACAGAAAATAATACGCGCTTAATGTTGAAATGATTATAATTGCCCAGTACACAATCCGCATCAACTGTGCAGTACGCTGAGCACGTAAAATCTTTCTGAGCATACTGTGATTCTCTCGAACCATGGTATACATTTCATCAAAACGCTTTTGTTGTTCTTGATCCATACTGTTCGACAATACCATAGATTTATATTGATTTCAATTCATCTATAAAAAGAAAAGGACCCAAGATATTGGATCCTTCTTCTGCGTATATTCCCTTACCAACCATACTCCATGTAATCTGCACGCTCATTGAGAGCTGCAGCCATGAAGTCACCCCATGCCCGATAGGTAAACGAAATTGTCACAACTCTCGTCTGTCCGAAGTATCGCCAAAGTCCAAATGGACCCTTGCCGACAATGACATCAAAACGAATTGAGCCGTACAATCTAGTTATATCACTAGCGGATTGCTTCCATACCGTTGCATCATTTGCGACTTTTGCTTTTAATGAATCGAAATATTCCCGATACTTAAAGCATAGCGCAAAACGATACTCCTTCCAGGACGGAGGCTTACCTTGCCAGCCACCACTCATGTAAATGCGATGGGTAGAGAAGATACTCGCAGAACAATGGGAAAAACGATTAGCCATAGTGTGCATCCAGATCAGCGGAATGCTGATTTTCCAAGCCTCGGCTTGGGGTCTTAAAACTGGTCTGAATTCGCTAGATGCAGGCTTATATCTGAATTATTTTAAAATTATTCTAAATTACTCTAACAATAGAGTATCACATTTATTACATTTTGTCAATTTATGTTATACAGGCAATTTCTAAATCTTCGAAGCTGCCAGAAATTACAAGGCAATACTAGAGAATATAAAGGGGTTAAAAAGTCTGCCACTTAGTTCTTTTTCCGGTTTATCTTCCTTTATTGACAAAATGGTTATAAATATGGTATAATACAATAAAGGTTAGAAACCGTCCCTACTTTCAAAAAAAGTAAATCGGCTCAATCATTTTGTTCATTTAAAAGGAAAAAACTGTTATGAAATCACAGAACACCTTTCCACCCCCAGACTGCAAAATTCATTAGCTGTATTGCGCAAAACATGCCCGAGGTTTGTAATGATCGTATGGAAACATTGATCAAATATCCCAACACTCTGGAAAAAGCGTTGAGAAAAGCTTTGGTTGTGGATATTGTTGTTGTTCACACCGTCGACGTAGCTGCCAGACGCTAAGACTAATATAACAGCACTATTCATCCCCCATTATTTTTGGGGGATTTATTATTTATTACAAATTGTGTCCTCGGCAGGAATCGAACCTACAATTACTCCTTAGGACGGAGTAGTTATATCTTCACCCGCCATATTGCTAAATACTTGTGCCCCCACTCCGAATCGAACGGGGATCTATTCCTTAGGACGGAACTGTTCTATCCATTGAACTATGGGGGCAATATTGGGCGGGCAAGTTTAACTACGAGGGCAAATGAAAAAGTACCCCACACATGCAGGGTGCTTTTTCATCATACCTGTTTTATCACCATATGTTAAATACCGAGAAGTTCCATGATGCGAGGTTTATTAAACCCTACAACAATATCATTATCTATCGTTATTACTGGTACTCCCATCTGTCCAGATCGCTTCACCATTTCCATGCGCTTTTCCATATTTGATGCAACATCAAATTCATCGTATGCAATTCCCTGTTCAGAAAAGTATTCTTTTGCCATATGGCAGAAATGACAACTTGGTGTACTGTAGACGGTGACTTTTTTCATAGTGGTAGCGGACGAACCGCAATTACTTTTATACTTTTAGTATAGCATATGAGTCAACCCGGCAGTAGAGCTTTGGTTAGGACAAAATATTTTTGAAATAATCTCTTAGCCTTCGTTTAAACATCCTACCGAAATATAACTCTTCTTTGTCTTTTCACTTTGTAAACAATATATGTAGAACATAACAAACCAAAGTCTCACTACCGGGTCAACCCTATCTTTATTTATTCTTCAAATATCAAAATCTTCTTCTCTGCTTCAACAAATTCAGTAAATTTCCCTACAAATCTAGTCGCTCGAACAGTCCGATCATCGATCCAGTGATAGTTACCGCCACGAGGTTTGCCAAATATTATGCCGTGATACTTAAATCCATGTTCTTTGAGCCACGTCTCAGTATTTTCCCGATGTTCTGGCAGTCTCGAGGTAAAGAAGGTTATGATATGACCATCGTCGTGCCATTTATTGATAATATCTCGCGCATTGGGGATCTCGATAGCGGTAAGCATTCGCTCTGGCTCTTCGTTTGGAATATCTTCACAAATAGTGCCATCAATATCGATAAGATAGTTCTTCATCCCTTCTGGCAGCGACGGACTTATTCGTTTACCGTCTACCCCAAATTCTTCATGTAATTGCATGGGGAGAGTATAGCATATGAATTAAACCTAAAACTAGACATAGTAGTGACTACTTTATTTTCCCAAAAAATAAAAGCTGACAGGTGTCAGCTTTAAATTCTCATTTCTCTAGAAGATCAACAATCCTTGTAATTTCAGTCTCGGGTATTGCCAACCGCAGAGTTTGCCATTGGAATTTCATCCAGGATAGATTCATAACATCATCAGTTTCAATAAATTTTACGCCACGTTTGTGTAGCTCATCAGCAAACTTTATTTCAATATCTTTCATTTGTTTACGAGCTAATTCAAGATTATTGTTGTTGTTTGCTAATTGCTCCCCAACTATATATACATTCGTGAAGGTACTTGTGTAAGTAAATGCCATAATTTTTCAGTTTTTTAAATTTTAACATATTTATTTATTAAGTCAACTATAGTATATACGAAATACGAGAATCGTCCGCGACTCAAACATTCGCCGTCGCTCATGTTTGGTCTGCCTGCCCGACTGAATAGTCGTTCGGGCGGGGACACCAGCTCGTCATTTTTTTCTACTGAAAAAAATATGATTCCGCTGTTCGATTCCGTACGTGAGTAAAATAATTTACTCACTATTCCGCACAAAAACACTTCGCTTTTTTGTGCGGAATACGAGAATCGAACTCGTGTCTCATCCTTGGGAAGGACGCATGCTGCCACTGTACCAATTCCGCAATATTAAAATATCTTTCCGAAAAATCCTTTTACTTTCATCCACCATGACTCTTTTGTCATTTCAGCCAATTGCTCTTCCGCAATCTTTTTATTACCAGCATCAGTTGTGATGACAACCAGGTGCTCACCCTCTTTACCGACACGGTATTTTTCTCTCAAATTCTCTTCAATGCCTTCAGTTGTCTCTAGTTTTGAAATACCATTCTCTAGATTTGCTTCTTGTGCGATGAGGGCATTGTATTCTGTTTGTGCTTGTAGTTTATTTGCTCTGGCTTCTCTACTTTTTTGGTACATACCGATCGCAGCAATAGTAACGAGAATGCATATAACCAAAAGCCCGCTTATAACAACAGGTGAATAGAGTAGTTTCTTATATGCTTGTTTTTGTTGAAATCGCTTCATAGTCTATACACAGTTTGAGAGAATAATGTTAGTATACCAATATGTTATTCAATAGAAAACACAAGAAAAAGGTAACACTTATCTGGACTATACTTGGCGCATTTATCATTGTCTCAATGATTTTACTCTACATGCCGAGCCTTTTTAGTCTCTAGTTATCGCCAGTTTTCATCATTTTCAAAAAGACACTGTGAGGTATATGTACCTTGCTGTTTTCTCGCATTTTGGCTTTGCCTCGCTTCTGCTTTTCTAATAGTTTCTTCTTTCTACTAACATCTCCACCACCGACAACCTTACTGCCATGCATGAGCACATCTTTACGAAACGCTTTAATAGTTTCTGAAGAAAGTATCCGGCCGAGCGCAATGCCTTGGACTTTCATTTCAAATTGCTGCCGAGGCAGAATATCTTTGAGTTTAGTCGTCGCAGCTTCTGCTTCTACCAGCGCACGACGCTTGGAAATTATCCGGGTAAATGCCGGCACAGGTTCCCCTCCAATATGAATATCGAGTCTCGTGACATCAGCATGTCGTAGCTCTGCTATATCATAGGAAATCGAAGCATAGCCTGAAGTAATACTTTTCAAATCATCAAAAAATCCTCGCATCAATTCTCGCAGTGGCATTTTGACTTGAACTGACGACCTGCTGTCACCGAAGTTTTCAGTCTCACCAACCTCAGCTTCATGGTCATAGAGAAACGGCATGAGCACACCTAGATACCGAACTGGCGTAATAATGGTCACCGTTACCCATGGCTCTTCTACTGACACAATTTCTCCATCGTTCGGGAAAAGGTGCGGTGAGTAGACCGTCAGATTTTTATTATTTTTGAGTTTTACCATATAGGTAATCGACGGTGTTGTAATAACTAAATTCAAATCAAATTCACGCTTTAGCCGCTCGGTGATAATCTCCAAATGAAGCATACCAAGAAATCCCGATCGAAATCCTCGGCCTAATGCACCAGAACTTTCTTCCTCGAACGAGAACGCTGAGTCCGAAAGCCGAAGTTTGCCAAGTGCAGTTTTCAAAAGAGGAAAATCATCTTGGCTTTCAGGATAGATTGATGCCCAAACAACAGGTCGCGGCTGCATGTAACCGGGCAATGCTTCACGAGCATGCTTAAACTCAGTAATCGTATCACCAACCGATGCAATACCCGGCTTTTTTATTCCAGTGACGATATAGCCGATTTCTCCAGAAGTCAGTTGGGGGCGCGGTGTTTCAGCTGGAGAAAAGGTACCAACTTCAAGTGCAATAAATTTCTGATCAGCAACTCTGAAAATCAAATCACTATTTTTTGCTACTGCACCATCAAATATACGCACATAGACAATTACACCTTCATGGTTTGAATATTTAAAATCAAATACGAGTGCGCGCAGACCTTGCTCGGTAGAAGCTGCTGGCGGAGGCACACGCTCGATGATTGCCTCAAGTAATGTTTCCACCCCTTCACCGGTTTTACCAGAAACACCGAGTACTGTATCAGGGCTAATGTGTAATAGTTCTGCAATCTCAAGTTTGACCTCATCAACTCGGGCAAGTGGCGAATCAATTTTCGAAACAACAGGAATTATGACAATACCAGCATGTTGCGCCATCGTAAGTGTGGTGAGTGTTTGTGCCTGCACTCCTTGTGTCGCATCGACGAGCAATATTGATCCTTCGACAGCTTTCAATGCTCTTGAGACCTCATATGAGAAATCAATGTGTCCCGGGGTATCAATAAGATTAAGCGTATAGTTAGTTCCACCACTTAGATACTCCATTCGAACTGGCTGCATTTTGATCGTAATTCCCCGCTCACGTTCAAGTTCCATAGAATCTAACACTTGGTCTCGCATTTTGCGTTTTTCGATCGTTCCAGTGCGTTCAAGCATCCGATCAGCCAATGTCGACTTGCCGTGATCAATATGGGCTATGATGCTAAAGTTTCTAATAGACTTAAAATCCATGAGCCAATACTAGCAAAAAACACTTATTTTACAAAGTGTTTATAGTAAAGCAAATTTTTATATGTAGTAATAAACTATAGTTCCCTTTGCTCTTCGGCAATAAGCGGCACTTTGATTAATTTCTTGCCAAGCATTGATTGTATCTCTTTAAATTCAGTATTCTTCAATGCAATAAGTAAAATAATTCCAGCGAGAATACCAGCAATACCTGAGAGGAAACCTTGTAAAAATATTCCTACAAATGTATCAAGATCAAATACAGGGGCCAAAATATTTAGCATTTCATATGCTACAAAACCGATAAAAAAGGACGCTGCTGCAGATTGCAAGAAGGTACGTGAAATTTCTGTCGTTACACTGCCACAAAAATCTCGTTTGAAAATGAACCACAACAAAAAGAAATTGACGATCGTACCTATTGAATACGCGAGTGGCAACATAAGTATTTCTGTTCCAGGCAGCCCATCAACGCGCAAGAGGGACTCAATAAAGTACCTGAAGGTTGCAATATGGTCAAAAAGATAAAGTAGCCCATACGCTGAAGCAATAGTGAGTGCAGCACAGAATAAATTAATGAGGAGGGGCTTTTTCGTATTGCCTGCTGCATAGTAACCACGTACAAAAAGATGCACCAAACTCTGTGCTACTAGTGATACGGCAAAAATTGCAAGTGTTGCTGCAGTAATACGCGTATGCGTCCACGAAAATGATCCTGACCCCAATATAACGCGAACAATCTGAGCACGGAGAATGATAAAGAGGAAAATAATCGGTAGTGACCAAAAAATAATTTTCTTTGATGCTTCGATAATATGCCGCACAAAAAGCTCACGTTCGTTTGAGGTGATAAATCTAACTAGTGTCGGGAAGGATGCTACAGAATAACTAATACCGATAATGCTTATCGGTACGGACTGCAAATTGTATGAGAAATTAAATATTGATATTGACCCTTGGCCTATTTTCGAAATGATTGCAATCAACACAAGCGTTGAAATATTAGATAGAGATAATCCAAGCGTCCTCGGGAGCGACAGAAACACCACTTTGCGAATACTTATCCAATCAATATGCCATGAAAAATTAGGCAAAAATGAGCGATTGATGAGGACTGGCAGCTGGATAGCCAAATGTAGCAGTCCGCCGATCACCACACCCCAAGCAAGACCATAAATCCCAAACAGTGGCTGTAATACAAAAATACCAATCAGTATGCCTATGTTATAAAAGACAGGTGACAGTGCATAGACGAAGAATCGTCTAAACATTTGAGTCGCACTACCAAATATATTTGATGCTCCGAGTAGTATGGGCGACAGGAGCATAATCCGACTTTCTTTGACGAGCATTGCAATACCTTCATCACTAAACCCAGGCGCAATGATATGTGCAATCCACGGCATGCAGATAGCAATAATAAGACTAACGATACCTATGATACTCAAGAAAACTGTAAAGACATCAGAGAACAATTTCTTTGCCTGCTGCAGATTCTCATTATTATCAGCCGGTATTCGTTCGATCAAAAATGGTAGAAGAATCGTGACAGAAGCAAGCGATGCAATCGATGTATAGAGAAAATCTGGGATACGAAATGCGGCATAGTACACATCAAGACTAAGCGACGGCCCCAAATAATGTGCAAGTGCTCGATCACGCAATAGTCCCAAAATTTGAGACAGGAATGCAAATACACCTAATATAAGTGCTGCTTGGTTAACCGAAAGCTCTTTGTTTAGTATTGCGAGTATGCGTTTTACCATAGTCTTCTCACTAGACAACAATACTAAGTAGGCGATCTTTTACATAAATTATTTTCTGTATAGTTTTGCCTTCGAGAGCACGGATTATTTTCTCATCAGCAAGTGCAAGATTTTTTATCGTCTCCTCTTCGATTCCCTTCTGGACCATTAGCTCCGATCGCACTTTGCCATTTATCTGTACTACGATAGTAACTTGCTCATCAATAATCACCGTTGGATCAAACGTCGGCCATAGAGCAAGATGGATAGATGTTTTTTCTCCAAGCTCATGCCAGAGTTCTTCGGTTATATGGGACGCAAATGGAGCAAGTATGCGAAGTAAAATTTTATATGAATTCTCTACAATTGCTTCTTCTTTTTCAAGTGCATTAACGAGTATCATCATCTTTGCAATCGCTGTATTGAATTTATATTCTTCAATATCTTCTGTCACGCCTTTGATTGTTTTTTGCACAAGGTTATCCGTCTTGCAAACTTTTTTTTGTTTATCTATTTTAAACTGTAAACGCCATACTCGCTCTAAAAATCTCCGCACACCAACAACTCCATTTGGATCCCATGGATAGTTTGTTGTCACCCCATATGGGCCCATAAACGCTAGGTACATTCGTACGGTGTCAGCACCAAGTCGCTCAACTATTTCATCAGGGTTGATGATGTTACCCTTCGATTTACTCATTTTATTACCATCAGGGCCTAAAATAATGCCCCGATTGCGACGTATTGTATACGGCTCATTTTCTGTGACCAGACCACAATCCTTCATTGCCTTGACCCAAAAGCGTGAATACAGTAGGTGCATCGTTGTATGTTCTGCTCCTCCCATATATAAATTAATCGGCATCCATGCATCAATCTTTTCTTTTGCTGCAAATGCTTCATTATTATGATTATCGAGGTAACGATAAAAGTACCATGATGAATCAATAAATGTATCCATGGTTTCGACTTCTGGTTTCCAACCTTTGCCAAATAGTTTCTCTGTACGTTCAAATAATTCTTTACTCCTAGCAAGTGGTGCTGTACCGTCCGGTGTATGATCCACATCAGTCGGCAGAATCCATGGCAAATGTTCATCTGGTACAGGATGTGCCTTACCCTTCGGATCATACACAATCGGAATCGGTGTACCCCAGTAACGCTGGCGCGATATTCCCCAATCACGCAGACGATAGGTTTTCACCATTTTTCCTCCAACAAACTCAGTGATTTTTATACGTGCTTCGTTAGAATTTAAACCATCAAATTTCCCAGAATGCATCAATATTCCTTCGCTGGTAAAACAAAAATCTTTTGCAGTTGCAATATTCGCAACATAATCACTTGGATTACCTCGATATTGAGAAGGAACATTGCCGTGATCTGTATTTCCATCAATCACCCTCATGATTGAGAGATGATATTTTCTAGCAAATTCAAAATCTCGCTCGTCATGTGCCGGAACTGCCATAACAGCACCAGTGCCGTAACCTGCTAGTACATAGTCTGCAACCCACACTGGAACTTCCTCGCCATTGGCTGGATTGATTGCTTTAATTCCTTTGAGCTGTACGCCAGTTTTTTCTTTTGACTGCTGTCGATCTAATTCTGATTTCTTTTTTGTTTGATGTATATATTCTTCTACCTCATCCCAATTCGCAATTCGCAATTTTAAATTTTTAATAAGTTCATGCTCCGGCGCAAGTACAATGTACGTTACCCCAAAAAGCGTATCTGCGCGCGTAGTAAAAACTTTAATTCGCAATTCGTCATTCGTAATTTGAAATTCGATCTCACTTCCCTCACTCCGCCCGATCCAATTTCGCTGTGCTGCCTTGATTTCTTCCGGCCATGCAAGAGTGTCTAGATCATCAATCAATCGATCAGCATATTTGGTAATCCTGAGCATCCACTGCTCTTGATTCTTTTGAATTACTTCACTACCACATCGTTCACAACACCCATCGACAACTTGCTCGTTGGCAAGCACGGTCTGATCTTTGGGACACCAGTTTACTTTTGTCACATCACGGTATACCAGATCTTTTTTTAAGAATTGATTGAACATCCATTGTGTCCATTTGTAATATTCAGGGGCACAAGAAACAACTTCACGATCCCAGTCAAACATCGCACCCATTGATCGAAACTGTATTCGCATTCTATCCATTTGTTCATAGGTTAAGACTTTTGGATCAGCGCCGAGTTTGATAGCAGCATTCTCTGCTGGTAGTCCAAAGGCATCAAAACCCATCGGGTAGAGTACGTTGTATCCTTGCATGCGTTTAAACCGAGCATGGATATCGGGTACAGAGAAAGCGTACCAATGACCGACGTGGAGATTGCCGGATGGATACGTAAACTCAACTAATTCGTAGAAATTTTTCTTACCTACTAGAGTATCGGGGACGCTATAAATACTCTGCTTCTCCCATTCGTCCTGCCATTTTTTCTCTATATCTTTGTGATTATAGCTTTCCATGAATGTACAAAATATAACAAAAAAACCTCGCCAAAGCGAGGTTTAGTTTTATTCTTTGATCTTCTTAATCCCGAGCCATATGAGTGCTATGAGCGCGGCTGCGAGCACTGCAACACGTAGCCAATCATGCATATTGCTCCAATACCTCATCGCACCGACAAGAAGCGATATCACACCCCCAAATGAAAACCCGAACGAGACTACAGAGAACGTCGTAAGGTATGCACCGGCGACAAGCGACAGAACACCCAAGATTACTAGGACGATAAATACATTACGATCGTAGAGAGCATGAGTAGTATCATATGATTTCTGACAACTATACGTCGCATTGCAGTAGCCACTAATTTCTGTGCCGACTGGTATCGGTTTGGTCAAACCATTTGCATCCGTCGAAATCGGCACGGTCGTTTCATTCCATTGACCGCCATCAGCGACACACATAACTTTGTCTGTGTAGGCTTTGGTTGTAATATCTGACGTACAAAAATTCTCCCATTCTGGTGCTTTATAGATAAGCGAAATAGCATAGTTGAAGAAAAGATTGAGCACGACAACTATTCCGAGTACTAATGCCCATTTTAAAATCTGTTTGGTCTTTTGACTTTTTTGCACAACATCAGGTGATAATGTATCCATAAAAATAGTTTATTCTTGTATCTTTATAGTATACTACAGAAAGTTTCTCTATCACTACTATGCATTTCCCAAATCGTAATGAACGTAACAAAAAAATAAGCCATGCTTCAGACCGAGCTACCAAATGGATCGGGTCAACTAACTCGCTTGTAGTCCATACTATTTTCTTTGCAGGCATGCTCGTGCTCGCCTTTACTACAGATATAGGCTTCGATAAGATCCTGCTCGTTCTAACAACTTTAGTATCACTCGAAGCAATCTATCTATCGATCTTTATCCAAATGACCGTCAACAAACACAGCGAAGAACTCGAGGAGGTTTCTGAAGACATTGAGGAGATCCAAGAAGATGTCGATGAAATTCAAGAAAATATCGAGGACATACAGGAAGATGTCGAAAAAACTACTGAGGAAAAACGGCAAAAAATTATAGTTTCATAGATTTAAAAACAAAAACCAGATGATATTTAAGCATTTAAAAAAGAGGCCATGAAAGCCTCTTTTTATTTCCCTAAATCTTAAACTCAATCACGTCGCCGTCTTTCACAATATAATCCTTGCCTTCTGTGCGAACCAAGCCTTTGGCCCTAGCTTCACCATATGAGCCCGCATCGATAAGTGTTCGCCAATTTATGACTTCGGCTCGGATAAATTTATCTTTGAAATCTGTATGGATCGCGGTGCCAGCAATAGGTGCAGAACTACCCTTTGCTATGGTCCATGCACGTGTCTCATCTTCACCGGTTGTTAGAAATGTCTCAAGTTCCAATAGATTGTAACCAGACGTGATCAGACTATTGATACCATCATCATTGCCACCGAGTGCCTCACGCATTTCCCTTTTCTCGCCACCTTCGAAATCTTTGAGCTCATCTTCGATTTTTGCATCCAAGAGCACCCAGTTAGCTTTCGTGCTTTCAATATACTCAGTCAATTCTTTAAATTCTTGTGGATTTGTTTCGTCGAAATTTTTTGCCCCTGCACGTTTATTGAACCCATAGAGAATGGGCTTCATGGTAAGGAGCGAGAGTTGCTTGGCTTTGAGTATTTCTTTTTCATCGAAGGCGATGGTATTTGCCATTTGCTCAGCCTCAAGAGCAACAATAATTTTATTGAGTACTACTTCCTCAAGTATCGCTTCCTTATCACCCTTTTTAATATCTTTGGCAATATTCCCGAGCCGCTTGGTTGCTGTTTCAAGATCGGCAATGATGAGTTCAAGATTGATCACTTTGATATCACGGAGTGGATCGAGATCACCATAGACATGTTGAATATCATTACCGGCATCTGCCTTGATTGGGAAAATCCGCACCATTTCGAATATGGCATCAGTCTCACGAATGTTCGCTAGGAATTTATTACCAAGTCCCTCACCTTTGGATGCACCTGCAACAAGTCCCGCAATGTCGACGAATTCGATTACACCAGGGATTGTTTTCTTTGATTTGGAGAACTCTGAAAGTTTCCAAATACGCTCATCAGGCACGGGCACAATACCTACTGATGGATCAATCGTACAGAATGGATAGTTCTCAGCTGGAACGCTTTTCTTCGTAAGCGCATTAAACAGCGTCGACTTGCCGACATTAGGAAGGCCTACAATACCGATAGATAGACTCATGACTATTTTTTGAGCAAGTTCTGCAGCTGTGACTGATACTTCTTCATGATGAGGAGCGACGCCATTTGCTCATTCATGCCTTTTTTGGTTTCAGCTTTAATTTCTTCTTGAATTTTTTTGAAAAGATCCGGATCCTTATCCATGATCTCCATCACCATATCGATTTGCTCATCGGGCACACCTCGGGACTTCAACATTTTTTTAACTAAGAAAGTTTTGATTGACATACAGTTACTGTAACAAACAAAGCTCGGTATCGCAATTACCTTGACTTTTATATATAATTGTGATACAATATATTCAAACAAAACAAACTCAGTCTATGAAAAAATTGTTCATTTTTCTCGCAATAGTGAAATATCTTTTTCTTCCATTATTTGTTTCTGGTCAGGTGCAAGTTTATGGCCGCTATACTTTAGATGGCACAATTGAGCCAGATGTAAATGTATTCATCAGTAAACCCTTTAGTGATTCCAGTAAGTTTTCATTTACCAGTTTTACATTGGTTGAGCAAAACTGGGCTGAAGCACTAGTTGGTCTATCGTACTCACCTAAAAGCTGGTTGAATATCGGGTTAAGTGCAGGAATTGAACACAATCCTGCATTGTACCGATTTGCAGGAAGTGTATGGCTTGGTAAAGATAGAAGTTCACTTCTATTCCTTTGGGAAAAGGGCGACGGAAATGATAATTATTGGTATAAGACAACTGCACTTTATGATATTTCCACGAAAGTAAGTCTGGGTGCAATTGCATGGAGATTCCACGGAATAGGGCCCGTGGCAATATATAATGTGAGAAAACTGGATTCGAAATTTTGGGTCATGCCAGCGCATGATTTTGAATTCAATGAAAATAGAGTGATGTTTGGTGTTGATATTGGTATATAACGATATCCTGGGCTACACACATACCTCGTCGAAAATTTATTCGGCGGGGTTTTTATTTTTATTTTTTATTTTCTTCGCATTATATAATTTATATACACGGCCGTGTATATAAATTATATAATGCGATTCTTTTGTTTCGTAGTAACCTCTATAATGAATCCAGTTTTTGTTATACTAGATTTACTATGTCCAAAGCAGAAGCACTGCAACAAATCCACCAGAAATGGTTCACTGCTTGCGATTGTGAATTGAAAAAAACTGCTACTCAGCCAGTACCGGGCAACGGCAATCCAGATGCAGATATTGTTTTTATCGGTGAAGCTCCAGGTAAAAGTGAAGACAAGGAAGGCATACCCTTCATCGGAGCAGCAGGCAAATTCCTAGCTGAAATGCTCGAGAGTATCGGTATGAAGCGAGAAGATATCTATATTACGAACATCGTGAAGTATCGACCGCCAGACAATCGCGATCCAGAGCAAGGCGAGAAAGAAGCCTGTGCTCCCTGGCTCTATGAAGAGCTCAATTTTATCGAACCGAAACTTATTATTTTCCTCGGCCGGCACTCTATGAATGACTTTTTCCCAGAGCTAACTATCTCCAACGTTCATGGCAAGCTCATCCATAAAAAATTCAAGCATATACATACTGAATATTTCCTCCCCCTCTACCATCCAGCTGCCGCACTCTACAACGGCGGCATGCGCAATACACTACTTAAAGATTTCAAAAAAATTCCTACGATACTGAAGAAAATCGATACTTAATAAAAATAAAACTCCTCAAAAATGAGGAGTGGTAACTATTCAATAATTTCAAGTGTTTCACCTTTTACAAGGGAATTGATAATTACTTGTGCCTGATCAGTTTTTTTGACTTTAATTATTTGAGAATCATCAGCGCGTATTTTAAGGTTCTCTATTTCTTTTTGCAAATTAGCGAAGAGTTCATCAATTTTTTTATATCGATTAACTTGAGGCGGTTTAGTGCTAGAAGTATTTCTCTTATCAATTTTTTTCTCTTGCAAAACTCCTAACCCTCTACTAAATGAGATAGTCACTTTCTTACTTGTAGATTGGCCTCGGGGATTAAGACCATTTTTTGCAAGTAAATCTAATGCCTTTCTTGCATTTTGAAGTTCATTGAATTCAAGAATTAGTTTTTTGGCTTTTTTCGTAATTTTGTTCCTACTATAATGCCATTTCTTTTTTATGTTGATTCCTCTTCTGTTCCCAGGTTTACAAATGAGCTTAATTGTCTCAAGTAATAAAACTACTTTTTTGACCAACTCTTGTCTTGGGTCTAAAATTTTTCTAACTTGTTTTCTTTTTGTTTTCGTAGCCATGAAATGAAATTTCTTTTAATGTACGATATATATTTGTAAAAGTCAAGGAAAACAAAACCCCCTTCATTGAAGGGGGTTGATATACAAATACCAGCTAATTTATTATTTTTCCTTTAGTTCATTTTCAAACGTCGTCATAAACTCAGACCCAACATACATTGCCTTCCTAACTGATAAACCATTTCGTGCAATTTGATCTGCAGCACCCGCCATTGCTATTGCATTTAAGACGTGCTGAAAAGCTGTTGGCCAATTAGAATGTTCAAGTGCTTCATATAAAGGGTTCATAAGTGGGTTAATCACCAAGGTAGGTAATTCCTCTTCATCATCATGCTCAACTTGAACAATACAATCTGTATAGTGCATACCAAAAGTCATCACATAATATTCTTCACCCACCTTAACCACAAATGGTTTCTTTTTATCTCTTGCTACATATATATTTTTTGAAGCTATAATGCTGTTTTTAGTGTCCGTGCAAAGCAATTTCACCATAGTTAAGTTGGTATCCTTTGGTACTAGCACCCTAACAATTTTTTGATTTTCATCAAACTCCAACTCAAATCCTTTTGAAATTCCATCAAACATCCAGAGTACTTTATTCGTCGTTGTACGACAAATTTCATACTGTGCAATATCTTCTGGATTAACATAGCTAGGCCCTTTAATAAAGGGTTTAATTGATTCATTTGTGACAGTAACTTGAATTGTATGTTCTCCAAATTCACCGACTGCAACAACTTCACATACTCCATTTTTAGATCCGGCCTTAAACTCAACCCTTTGTCCTTCTCCAGTTACCTTTACTAAACCATCTTTTGGGCTTTCCCATAAAGTCTGGGAAAAGTCAAACTGTTCTGTCCCTTTATTGTGTAAGGTAATTGTTCTTGATTCTCCTATCTGGATTTGCACACTTCTCGGCACAATATAGACTGGACGATCAATAGATACAGGATATTGAGCACTTTTAGCAGGTGCTAGTGCATTGCCGGACAAACGTTGCACATGAAGGGGTTCTGGAAAAAGCCTACCACTCACTTCTGCTATCTTACTGAGTATTAGCTGCTGTTGAGTAATTGATTTTTCAACTTTCACTTTATCAGTAAGCTCTGCAAGTCGGCCTGCAACCACTGTAAGGATCGCAACCAACTGAATACATCCTCTTCCTTGATAAAAATCTTCAGTGAAGCTTCCGTCATGTGTTCTAAATACATTTCCATTTTCAATATAAATATGGCCTCCAACAGAATTCAAGACTTTAGTCACCATTAATTTTTGATCTTTGGATAAAGTCTTAAACAAATCATTCCAGCTCATAATTTTATTTATAGGACCACAAATATGTGGCCCATCATTTGAAGCACCATAGTATAATTCAAGTTCAACCTTACCCAACTGAACACTTTCATCATGAAATAAAAAGAGTGTCCCAGCAATTTGTTGCAGTTTAAGTTGTTTCCATTGATGCTCAATAAAGACAGTAACGCGATCACTCGTCCGTGGAGCTATTTCATCGTCTTCTGAAAGCGTTTTGAAGATTTGTTCAGTATTCTTAACTTTCTTTTTATCGAATCCAGTCAATATAATAGTTGACCCTGTCTTTCTCTTGCCACTTTTCCAGATTTGTTCAAATTCCTCTTTTTTCATCTCTCGTGCATATTCAACCACACTTGCATCTGCACCTTTTTTGAAAATTTCCAATAGATAGTCAAAGTCGAAAGAGACTTCGATACCGCGAGGATATTCTTCAGATACAGTTATGATCGTCACTTTTGTATTTTTCAAATCACCAAGTGCAAGAAGAAATTTAATCCCTGTACCATTAGCGCCTATAGTCTTTTTGTCTGTTCGTAAACGTGAAGAAGCTGCATATCCCATTACTGAATTTAAACCTTTTCGATCAAAACCAACACCGTCATCCATGGTAATAAGTGCTTCCTTGCCGCGAAAGCTTCCAAGCATAATACGTACATTTTCTGCGCGAGCATCGATAGCATTATTTATTGTTTCGCGTAATGATACTGCTAATGCTTGAACACCACGCACAGGTTGCTCAATGTTTTGCCGAAGCATTGTTTCATACCCCACATCAGGAGTAATTGCATAATGTTTTAATTCTTTTGTCCCTACCATTATTTATCGTTTTAAATGTGAGAAAAATTTTTTAGAAGTTCACGTACAAGTTTTAGTGCCTTTACCGGATCTTCATTAAGCATAACAGCGATAATACTATTAATACTTCGTAAATGTTTTTTATTGTGACCGATATAAGCAATCATTTCTGGATCACTTTTGTGCGAAACTAATTGCAATTCATTAAGTGTATTCAGTAAATTCTTTGATGAAAAAGCCTCGTTTGGTTTAGATATACCATCAAAACTCTTTGCCTTTAGTAAATTTCCATTTTTCTCTGTTTGAAACAAAACACGAACCTTAAACTCTTTACCAAAAAATTTCTTCACAAGAAATGGAAGTAATTCCTCCTTCTTCTTGTATGTATCTGAAGAAATGGAAATCCTTTCCTCAACAAGCGGAAGTGTGCGATCAATTTTCCACGCAGTAATAAATTTATCCATTACTTTTTCCTCCCAATATTCCTGCAATGTTTCATTGTTAAGTAATGCTTCAAGTATTTCATTTTCTTCTAAAGAAAGTTTAAGACTTTCAAGTTCCGTTAGTCTATATAACCGATGCTTTATTGGAAGAGAATCTCTAACCCCCCTTAATACTTTTCTTGCACTTGATGCAGTAACGAATGCCAATGAGAAAGCCTCAAATGGATTAAGATCATTCTTTTTACACCAATCTTTAAAGGACTGTTGTCTATTCATATATATCGTTTTTAGTATTCTGTTTTAAAAGATTTTTTTATTACTTTACTATATAGAATAGAAAAGTCAAGGCTCATTCAAGAACTAATTTGTCTTATTTCGATACTTCCATCCATCAAAAAACATAGAGAAAAGCTTATATACTGACACGATGCCAGCAAAATACATGAAATCAATCACATGGCGGATAATATACGGGATCAATCCATAGAGTCGAAATTTACCCATCACGAACACACCCCATCCAACACCAACAGGAATAGAGAAAGCAATCGGTTTTGGTTTATACACATGAGCTCGCTTCCCTTTCATAAATCGTGCGATAGTACTGCCAACATAGTCACCGTCGTACATAGCCGTCTGTGCTAGTCCACTAAATGGTGTCGCTGCTGCATCGCCTATGATGTAGACATTGTCATATCCTTTCGCTCGTAGGTACTCATCAACTTCTATTCGCTTCTTGGGACTCCATACTAAACCTTGCGCTTCTTGTAAAATTTTACTTACCTGAGTACCAGCAGTCCAAATAACCGTTTTTGCTTTCATCGACATATCTTTCAGATAGACTTCCTCGATCTCATTTTTCATGAGCTGACGATTTAAGAAAATATTTACTCCAAGTTTTCGTAAACGGGCGAGAATTTTCGCAGATGCCTGAGGTGGCAATGTTGGCACCAAACGAGGATTTGATTCGATAAGATCAATTGTCACCAGTGATGGATCTACTTTGTAAGTCTTAGCTAGAGTCTGTAAATACGCAGACAAATCACCTGCCACCTCAACGCCCGATGGACCACCGCCAACAATTACTACATGATAATGTGACACAAGTTCATCTTGCGCTGGGTTCGTATGATTAGCAAAAAGTGACTGCAAGTGCTGTTTCAGATGCAACGCCTCATTAACTGATTTAAAACCAAGCGATAAAGCTTCAAGACCTGGCACATTAAAGAATGTTGTTTCACTACCTAGTGCAATGACGAGCGTATCATAGTGATAAATCGTACCACTTTCTCCGATTATGGTATTTTCTGTAAGTGACAGTTTGGTAATTGTATCAATATCGATAGCAACTCTATCAGGAATCATGTCGGTAAGCGGAATGCAGACTTCAATCGGCGAAGCGCCAGTCACAACTCGATAGAGGCCTGGATAATATTCAAAGTGATTTCTTTTTGATACAAGCTGAATGCTTACATTGGGTATTTTTTCTTGCACGAGTGAACGAGCAGCAGCAATACCAGCAAAACCTCCACCAATAATAAGTATCTTCTTTGGCGCTTGGCTTTGGGTATTCATTTGCATATGCATAAGTTTAGCAGAGAGAGCTCATTGCGGCAATTTTAATTACATACATTTGTCACATTTGATTTTATGAATCGTCTTAAAAAGTATGCACGACCCACTCATCCAAATCAGTCTCCTGCTTGCTGTATTTACTATCATTTCTTTGTTTCAAGCAGCCTTGAGTCATGATCATAGCCAAACAAGACCAAAAGAGTAGCCTCAACCTACATGCATGTATTCCTTTTTGTTTCCCAAAAAGGAATTTTAGCATTATACTGTAAGGATACTCGCTGTAAGATTTACCAACGGGAAGCGTCATATACTATGAACAATGCGGAATTTAAAACAAAGGAAAAAAAGTTCCTCGAATGCTACGACCTGTATAACGACAGCATCTTTAGGTACTGTCTGTATAAAACTAATGATAGGAACAGAGCGGTTGACCTTACTCAAGAAGTCTTCTTGAAGGCATGGGAGTATTTGAATCAAGGTAATACTGTCCGCAATAGCAAATCACTTCTCTTTACCATTGCCAACCACCTCGTCGTTGACTCGTATAGAAAGAAAAAATCAGAATCACTTGACTCGCTCCTCGAGAATGGATTTGACCCTACCCATGATGAAAAACCAATCCAAGACACGAGAGACGACACAGAGGCAGCGAATGCATTACTTAATACTCTCGAAGGCAAACACAGAGAAGTCATTATGTTGCGCTACATCGAAGAGCTATCAGTAAAAGAAATAGCCAAAATAATGAACGAATCAGAAAATACTACCTCAGTCCGCATTCATCGAGCAATGGAAAAATTAAAACAAGCATCAACACAGCATGAATACTAATATTGAACAACAATTACAATTAGGAAAGAAAGCAACTCTTACTCTTCAAGAAAAAGAGTCTATTCGACATGAAATTGTCCGGGCGATGCAAGTACCTAGTCCAATAGCTATACTCTCACCGTTCATGAAGCATTTCAACTGGATGTTTTTCACCAAAGCAACAGCGATTGCAGTTATTGTACTTTTGGTAGGAGGATCATCACTGACCTACGCTTCAGAGAATGCCTTACCGGGTGATCTGTTATACCCTGTCAAAATCCATGTCAAAGAAGAAATCGAGGTTAGTTTTGCAAATACACCAATGCAAAAAGTAACCATTCAAAAAGAACGAATCGAACGACGCATTAGTGAAGTGAAAACACTTAAAGCAACAGGTGCACTGACACCGAAGAAAGTTGAGAGTGTCACTATTGCCTTTGTTGACCATGCCAAGGAACTCAACCAAAATATTGATGAATTGCAAAGTGAGGGTAACAATGAAGCCGTATTGAACGTCACTAGTTCCTTACTACCGGCGCTCGTTGAGTTTCAAAAAGATAGCGCAAGTAACCCTGTTATAGCAGACGCAACAGCAACACTACCACCAGTGGTACCAGAACCAACTACTATTGGATTTACAGAAGAGGGCATAAAAATTACTACGACTCAAGATGAGCCAACTAATGCAAGCACAACTGAAGCGTTACCTGCTGATACGATTGCAAATCTTGTTGTAGACACAACCACAACGAGCATTCCAACAATTGATCTTTCTGCGGCAATCACGGCGGAAGTTGTAAAAATGCAAGCACAGCAAACTGAGACACTCAGCGCACCAAGTGCAATTGGAAATCCAGAAATACCTGAGATCCAGGGCACAAGTGACGGTACAGTTCCTCCCTTACATGGTATTCCTGTACCACAAGTTATACATACAACAACAGAAGTTACAAATACTCTACCAGTTTCTATAAAAACGAAGATAGATGCGAAAATTGCCCTCACTCCAACAAAAACTGGTACATTATCTGGTAAGATAACCTCGAGTAAAGACTGTAATCCAACTGGAACCACATGCGCAATAATTCAAGATTATTCATTATTTAATATAGTGATATATTCTGCAGATGGTAAAAAATTCATCGCCGGCACATCACCAGATACGTACGGTAATTTTCAAATCGATCTAGCCCCCGCGACATATGCAATTAGTATGGAGCCAATCATTGGCACAACGATTCCACCACTCCCTGTGATTGTACCTATTACGAATAGCCTAACGACATTCGTTACAATCGAAAATATTCTTAGTACCCCAACCCTTATCGGACAATAAAAATTATTCTTCAAATATTTCAAATCCATCAGCGGTAATTTTCTCTGATGGATTTTTTCTTACGTATAAAATACTACCGGCGCCCAGTGAAATAACAGCAATAGTTGCAAGTATAAAAAGCGGCATTTTTGATGTTGTTGATGCTTGTTTTTCACCTTCTATAACAGAAGCCGCAAGCGGCATAAATGATCCTACCGTTGTAGAATTCGTCGCAGCACTCTCTATCGGCACCAGCGAATCAGCTTCAAGTTTTGGCTGGTATATTTTTGATGAGGAAACTGTCTCAGTCTTTTGCTTAGGAAATATATCTGCAACTTCCCCATTTGGATAATAAAGCGTCGCATGATTATTAGTACTACTAAAACCAGTAACAGTAGCTGGTAAATGCAATGATTCATGAGCTATGACAAATGTTTCATCTGGGAATATATAGGTAGATACCCCGCTTACTACTTTCCAATCAGAAATATCTTTTTCGTATTGTGAATTATTCGCAATTGTAAGGACGCCGTTGGCTATAGATGAAATAGCAATACCTGGATCAGTGACTTTGATCGTGACACGATCAGTATCATCAGGAACTGCAGCGCCTACATACGCATAATATTTTAAAAGTACTATATATTGGCCAGCAAATGCATAGACATGTTCAAATGGTCGTTCACCTTCATACGACATAGATGTGCCATCACCAAAATTCCACACATAGTAACCTGCGGTAACTGTTTTATCTAATTCATTAGTAACAAAGGTATCAAAATCTGTCGGCATGCCTGCTGACGTTACAATAGTAGTAATAATGTTAGCTGTATAGGCAGGTTCAATAAAAGCTTCTATACTTGTTGCTTCAGTATCATCGCTTAAGTCTTGGTTGCCAGTGTCTTCTCCATCATCAGATACACTATGTGTATTCGTAGCCCCGGGAGTCGGCGTGCCAGACCCCCATGTACCATTTATATTTTGAAGACTCAGTCCATCACCTGCCGCACCTTGATCAGAACTATAGGTATATGAAATAACCGTACCTCCATTTTGATCAATAAGTGAAAGTGTATCTGATGTATTCGCAAGACTCATTACCGTATCAATCACCGTGCCAGTATATGAAGAATATTCAGCCAAGAATGCGCTGGCATTCCCAGCAAGCACTACATGTGACCCTGCAGCTATTTCAAGTGTTCCCTGACCACCGTTTGTAGGTGGATTATTGAGTGTATGATTTGCACCATCATTGAATTTCCATCCACTAATGCTTATCGTACTACTGCCACTATTGTAAATCTCAACCCATTCTTTATCGGTATCTGACCCTTCGGTGTCGTACATGATTTCGGAAAAACTCACATCAGCAAATGCACTATGGCAAACACCAAAACATACAACGAGTAAGCTGCTAACAAAAAGGCTATTTTTAAAAGACATACGCAATAAAAAATTATTCTAATATTTTACGCAAAACATCTTCGGGAACTTCTTTAGGTTTGATTGTGCCCGGACTTACTGTTTGGGCTTGATTTGGTAAAGAATCATGTACTGGCTTTTCTGTCTCTACATGAGGTTGTGGTGAAGGTAAGGATTGTGATTTTTCTCCTTGCGTTTGTTTCAAAGCCTGTGCCAGAACACTTTGAAGCGCACTTCTGTGTTCAGGTGTTGCCTCTTTCGGTGAGAACGGTGATTTTTTAAGCGTTGCTAGCGAAATTGGTTGCTGGACTTGTGGTGTGAGAACTGGAGATTGTGGAGGCAACGGTGCTGTAGTAAGTATACCTTCACTGTCAGGTTTTTCAAGCTCTTTAAGAATATCTTTTAGACCTTGAAAAGGCTTCGTAGTTTTAGCAGCAGGCAATACTGGTTCTACTTTAGGCGTGTTTTTTGCAGCCTCTGGTTTTGGGTAACTTGGAGGCATGGCAGGTTGTCGTGGAGGTATATTTACCTGAGGAGTTGGGGGTACAGTCCTTGGTACTCCCGCTGTCTGCTGTGGACGCGAATATGTTGGACGAGTATCAGTAGGCGGATATGATCTTGGGACGGGACGCTGCGCCTCGCGAAACGGAGCTTTGGGAGGTAGATCCGCTTGAGGAGCAGGATTATTTTCTCTCTCTTCTTTCCATTCGCGTTTAGGGCGTTCAGGTTCGATAGGCGTACTTAAAGCACGAATTTCTTCTTCTGCATTAGCCCTAGGATTAGCAAATATAGATCGCGAACTTTCTATGACCTGGTCTTTAAATGACTGTGTCGGTGCACTTGCTGGCATAAGACCAACTGCTGAAAACGGCTTTGATCCTATGCCGTTAATCATCAATCGCAAGTATATCTGTGCAAAGCCCAAGTTCACGATATCTTCCATCGTAAATGCTGGTGCAAATTCCTTCTCAAATGCTTCCGCATCTGTTGCCCCAACACGGAAGACGATCATACTGCCGACGTTACCGAAGACTGCTTCTTTAACTTCTTCTTCCATCTGTTCAACATATTGGTGTGCAATCGTAAGAGCTAATTTGTATTTGCGGGCTTCTGACAAAATATCAGCAAATGTCTTGTTGGCAAAAGACTGAAATTCATCAACATAAAAATAAAAGTTTGGCAGTGCCTGCAATCGTTCCGCAGGCAAATCTGCTCGTGACATAGCAGCTAAATAAATACGAGTAATAAGCATACCTCCTAAGAGATTTGCATTACCTTCTCCAACTCTTCCTTTTGACAAATTCACAATGAGAATTTTCTTTTCATCCATGAGCTTTCTCATATCAAACGTTGAGTGAGACTGCCCAACCATATTTCTAATCAGCGGGTTTGATAAGAACTGTCCAATTTTATTTTGGATGGCAGGCGTTGCCTCAGCTGCATATCGATCCGTATATTTTGCAAATTCATCAACCCAAAATGATTTAACTTGTGTGTCAGTCACATTATCAACAACTTGCTTGCGGAATACTTTATCCGTGAGCATTCGATTAACCCCCAAAAGTGTTGCCCCAGGATATTCCAAAAGTGCATAGAGTGTATTCTGTAAAATATATGCCATACGCGCACTCCACGCATCCTCCCATATTTTTTCAAATGTACTCATGAGGCCGTTGACGACTAAGTGTCGTCGATCAGGACCAGGATCTTCGAGAATATTAAAGGCAATCGGATACTCCAAGTCAAACGGTGCCAAATAAACTACATCTTTAATACGATGTTCAGGGATATAGTCCAGTAATTTCTCTGCAGTGCCACCGTGCGGATCAATAAATGCAAGTCCTTCCCCATTTTGAATATCTTGGATTGCCATATTTTCCAAAAGCGTTGACTTACCCATACCCGTTTTGCCGATAACATACATATGACGAGTTCTATCTTTGGCTTTAATACCAAACTTTGTTCGCTTGTTGCGATAATCAGTTTCCGCAAAATAAGTTGTTCGATCGTCATTTTCCATAATTATGCATGCGCTATATGCTTCGTAATATCTTGTATAGTGGCAATAATAAGGTACGGCATGAGTTTATTTTTCTTTACAACACCAAATAAGAGCGCAGTTTTTTCAACTCCATACGGAAGCAGTACTCGGCATGTGCATTCAAATGATTCTCCCGTGGAAAATGCAGTACCAAAAAGAGTCCTGACTTTTTTTGAATCATCAGGATGAAGTGCATTGAAAAAAACCTCTGGCGTTATCTTTGTGGCTGGTGTTATACCGAACAGTGTATAGATTTCACCTTTCCATGACATTTCATTAGTTTTATTATTGAAACTCAATCGACCAATATGGGCTATAGATTCTGATTCTGACAAGTATTCTTTGCTTGCGCGCAGAGTCTCATTATCTTTTTGCAAAATATCGCTCGTTGCCGTTGATTTGCGAAGTGCAATCGTAAGAGTGATAAAAAAACCACAAAGAAGAAGTGTGATAAGTGCTATCACAAGGCGCGCCACTAAAATCTGATGGTTCCAATATTCTGCATTAATATCTATACCAATAATGGCGATTGTTTGGCGTGTTGTAGGATCTATAATCGGTGCATAGCCTGATACCCAACTTCCCCAACGATCAGTGTACGGACCTTCAGCAAAAGGTAATCCTTTATGGTAATTATCAATTTCGAGTGCTGTTGTTTCTGTGTATATCTGGCCGGGCGGCGAATAATCTTTTGAATCTGGCTTTTCTGAATCAACATAGAAGAACAGATTATTACCACGCAGACCCATGAGATAGACAAAACGAGAATCTGGATTTATGGTTCGGAGACTCATCATGTCTTGCTTCAATGCCTCATAGACGTCAGTGCCAATATCTTCTTGATTGCCCCGAAGCGCAAGAATTGCACTCGGATCGATTGCTACGGAAGCATTTTGAGCCCGAATCGTTAGTCGCTCGCGTTCCATAGAATCAATGCGGTGCCCAATGAGTACAGTAACCACAATACCAACCAAAATAAAGAGGATGCTTATGCATATTGCAACGAGAAGTAATCGTTGATTTGATTGTCGAACAGAAGAATATGATGAGGTAATCATTGTTCTAAAAAGTATATCATACAATCTATATCTGTGATTTAATTTCCTTCAAAATCCAGACGGTAAATATCCAAAAGTGTAAACAAGAAACTTAATATCATAGGGCCTAGCATAAAACCGATGGGACCGAAGAATGTTATACCACCGAGCACTGAAAGCAATATAAAGAAGGGATGAATATTAACACCACGACCAACGAGGATCGGATTTAAAACATTATCAATCGTACCGACGATAATTGCAGACCAAATCAAAAGACCAAATGCGTGTATAGGCATACCTGTCGCAAAAAGAAATATAATTGCAGGCACCAATACTATTGATGTGCCGATTGAAGGAATGAGTGCTGTGAGTGCTGTCATTGCTCCCCAGAGCGCAGGATGTGGCACCCCAAAGACAGCCATACCTGCCCCCGCCAAACATCCTTGTATAAGCGCAATAGTTAATGATCCACGAATGACAGAATTAATAGCTTTTTTCAGACGAGAAACTATAGTTGTATCATAATCATCCGTAAGCGGAGATAGAGCGATCAGACTTTTCTTAAACTGCTCTCCGTCTTTCAGGAAATAGAAAAGTGCCACAAGCGAGAGGATGAGAGTAAATAATGTCTGGAAAGTTCCTTTAAAAATAGCACCAACGTTTGTTCCGACCTTTTCTGCAATATCGGTAAATGACGGGGTGAAAGAATCAAGTGTCCCCGGAAACACTGATTCTATTGTGGCAGTAACTTTAGGAGGTATAAGCGAGGTAAAATTTTCTGCAGTTATTGATTGAAACAAATCCCGAGACTGCAAGAGTAGTTCCCTGCCCAGGAACGTCAAGGGTAATGCAATAAGAATAATAAGTATAAGAATTGTTGCAAGCGATGCCAAACTACGAGGAAAGCGCAGCTTCGTGATAAAAAAATTGAAAAATGGCTCAAGTATAACCGCAAATACAACAGCCAAAACAAGCGACGTCAGGAACGGGGAGAAAATAAAAAATGAGAGTACAAGAGCAATAAGCAAAAGCCCGAAGAAAAATACTTGCCTAATTTTTTTTGACCGTTGATCCATAGCTAAAGTATAGCAGGAAATGACAAGAAACAATATGCTACACTTTATCTATGCCTGAGAACATATCTCATGATGAGAGTACTGCACACAAGCTCAATACTTGGTCCCAGCAAATGCGCGGGAAATTTCTTTTGCCACTGCTCATTCACCTAAGCCAACTACATCTATCTGCCAACATGCTCACTAATCTGCGTTTTATTGCAAGTTTTACTGTTCCGGCTCTCTATATATACAATCCAACATATACATTTGCACTACTTATTTTTCTTTACATAACTGATGCAGTGGATGGAGCACTTGCACGACATCAAAACAAAGCAACTGATCGGGGGAAATTCCTCGATATTTGCGCCGATACAGCACTTTACGCTTCAATATTATTTATTATAGTTATGACTAATCCTTTACTGGCACTGCCGACACTATATAATCTTGCCCTCGTTACGAGCGCATATATTTTGAGCATTATTCATAAAGAAGAATTTAGGAAGTCTGACTGGATCATTAAACCATATCCAAAACTTCTCTACTTAAAAGCACTCGTGGTAGTTCCCTTTTTTCTCTTTGCATATGGAGGACTTACCTATATAAGTCTTGGAATATATAGTTCAAACATACTTGCAACTGTGTTAGTATTTTATTTTTGGTATAAAATTCAGAAACGTTGGCACGTCCTGTATGATAAATCTTAGTCATATTATCTATTTAATTTTATTGTTACTACCGGCTGGTATTGCAAATATGACGCCTGTTTTTTTGCAGAAATTGCCATATGCTAGACCCATCGATAATAGAAAGACCTACAAAGGTAGACGTATCACCGGAGATAACAAAACCTGGCGCGGTTTATTAGGAGGAATTATACTTGGGACACTAGCAGCATCTATTGAAGGGATGTTTTTTGCATTTCCAGCAACTCCACTACTGTGGGGATTGACCATTAGTACAGGCGCACTTATCGGAGACATTATAGAAAGCATGATTAAAAGAAGGCTGGGTAAACAACCAGGTACCGCGTGGCATCCCTTTGATGAAATTGACTGGTTGCTAGGAGCCCTTATTTTTGGTAGTTTTCTCTATGCATTTGACGTTATGTCATGGCTATTGGTAATAACCATTGGAGCAATACTCCACACCCTTATAAATTATCTTAGGAAAAGATTATTGTATTATTTTTCTGCCTAAGAGACCTTCGATAATCGCATAGGTCACTGAGGTACTTTTTGGAGAGAGATTAAAGAGGATGCCGATAGTAAACAAAAAGAGCGCAAGACTTGTATCAATAATCGAAATAAGTATTGCTACTGCTGCGCAGAAAACTGGGAATAAAATCCTTGTATAGGCATGCATATTTTCGGTTAGGGTAATTTCAATTTTCTCAATATTTTTTGAATGCTCAACATATTTGCGCATGGCATATAAGCTCATCCCAATAAATATAACATTGAGAGCAAAGACTACCACCGGGACCTGGAACATGCTGTGGTTACCTAAAAAATGCGCAGAGAATGGAATAAGTGCAACAAAAAAGAAAAAGATTGCATTGATATTAGTGAGCTTTATATCAATAGTCTTTGCATAGACAGATGCGATAAAGTGATGACTTCTCCAATAGGTAAACAAGAGTGCAAACGCTAAAAGATAACTCATAAATAACGGGAAGAGTGCCACCAATGATTGTGCAAGCAATCTTTCCGAAACATATCCTGTAAAGTCTGGTACCCGTATCTCGAATACCAGAAGCGTCATGACGATTGCAAAGATGCCATCCGCTAACTGATCTAAGCGTGATTGTTTCATATATAGCTAAAGTATAGCAAAAAACTCTTTTTAATTACATGTTATTATGAGAAAAATGAGGTTATTTACAAATTAATGTATTTGTAGTATAGTATAAATAATAAATTCACACATTCTTTGTTAAAAAAAATAAACGTATGAAAAACTTACTCGTACTCACAATGACGATTCTAATCGCAATATGTGAACTTAATGCCCAGATAAACCAGCAAGTTTTCATCGGCGGCGGGGGAATTGATAATCAAACCCTAGCAATAAAGTCAGGCAACTTCTATTATATTGGTAATGCCACTAATTCAGATGATGGCGATTTTATTGGCAATGAAAATAGTAACAAGGCATTTGGTCTAACAAAATTAGATGTCAATTTTAACAAAGTTTCGTCGTGGTGTTATGGAGGAGTATTAGATGACCACCCATATGCCATAACTGCAAACGATGACGAGGGTGTGACTATGTTTGGTTACACTGATATGGGAGTAACATCCAACAGAGGGGTTGATATGAGTATTATTAATCTAAATTCTGATGGAGACACGATCTGGACTCGCCACTTTGGTGGTCCAGGCACTGATGTTGGATATACTGTTAATAAGACATTAGATGGATATCTACTGTCAGGAACAAGTGGAACTGTAGGTGGTGATGTAACTAAGTTTAATGGAGGCATCCATGACGCCTGGATTTTGAAGATTGATGATAATGGCAATATAACAAAAAATATACCCATTGGCGGGTCAGGTCAGGAAGATTTTCACAAGGCGATTGAGGTTGGCGATGGGTATCTGTTCGTCGGCACCACCAATTCAACAGACAGTGTTTTTAAAGACGTACCATTCTATGGCGAATACGATGGCCTTATTGCAAAGACCGACTTTGATGGAAATATAATCTGGATTAAAAAGTTTGGAGGCGAAGGCCAAGATTACCTTTTTGATGTTATTAAAAAGGGAGATCTGTTTTACATTGTGGGAACGACTAGCTCCACAAGTATTAATGGAATACCCTCGGGCCTTCATGGCATAACTGATGTACTTGTCATAGTTATCGATTCATATGGGAATCTGCAAAATACACATTGCTACGGTGGAACCGGTCAGGATAATGGCTACGCCATAGCTCAAACCCAAGCTGGCAGTATTGTCCTTGGGGGTAGTACCAAATCAAATGATGGTGATGTTACAGGCAATTATGGTAGTGCTGATACATGGATTGTTACTATTGATACAAGTGGCTCAGTAACGAGCAAATGTTACGGCGGATCTGCATATGACAATGGAGGTACTGTAGCTCTAATTTCAGACAGTGGAAAACTCATCGTCGCTACCTATACTGAAAGTGTAAATAGTGGCGATATTGATGGTGACCACGCAAGTGGAGATGCATGGGTATTTTGTATTGGGGATCTTGCTACAAATACTAACCCAATCAAACTCACTTCTTCCCTGACAGTTTATCCTAACCCAGCTTTTGAGAAAATATACGTACATCTTTCAGAGCCCGGAGTGCACACATTAGTCCTCTCTGACATTAGTGGAACAATAATCAACAAATTCACTATTATCGGGAAAAAAGGAGAGATAGAGCGTGGCAATGTAGCATCTGGTATGTACTTCCTCAACGAAGTCGGTAAACCAGGAATTACAAAGATTTTATTTAAGTAACCATATACAAGTAAAGCTCTGACTATTCAGAGCTTTTTTATTTGCGTATTTATTTATTGACCAAATCTTCTTTGGCGCAATGTATAGTCTTCAATTGCAAGCTTGAGTTCCCCGGGTGTAAAATCTGGAAAATGTAATGGTGTAAAATAAAGCTCTGCATACACGCCCTGCCACGGGAAAATACCTGATAATCGTTGTTCACCAGAAGTACGGATAATGAGATCAACATCAGGAAAACCTTGGGTATCTAGTGCGTTTGAAAAGTTTTCTTCGTCAGTGATTTCTTTGGTGCCTTTGATCTTCTCTACTGCACGCAGTATTTCATCACGGCCACCATAGTCGAGTGCAATAGCAAAATGTTTCTGTCCGATATCTTTAGTTTTACTTTCAAGCGAATCAAATAACGTCACAATTTCTGGCGAGAGTCTATCTTTACGACCGAAATGATGGAAACAAATTTTACTTTTAATAAACTCGTTTTCAAGTTTCTCAAATTCGCTCTTTGTTGCTGCCATAAGCCACGACACTTCTTGTTCACTTCGTTTCCAATTCTCAGTTGAAAATCCCCAGAAGGTTAGATGCGTCACATCAAGTTCAGGTAATATTTTGACGATTTCACGTAATCGTTCAATCCCCTCTTGATGTCCACGCCAGCTTGGGTAGCCTTGTTCTTTTGCCCAGCGCCTGTTGCCGTCTGGAATAATAGCGACATGTTTAGGGAAAAGTATTTCTACTTCTTTCTCAACTCGACCAAACGCTCGTTTGGCCAAATGTTTCAATGCTTCCTTTTTGTCGAGTAAATAGTCATCTGCGACACGTTCGATGCCGAAACGAGTATAGGTTTTAGTGACATCACGCCACTCATACGAGAGTCCGTGCACATGGGATAAGAGTGAGCCACGATAACACCAATCAAGTAATTTACGGAGCCTGGCTTCATCGCCTTGGGCAATAATCTCTACGCGTCCATCTGGTAGATTTCTACTTGTCCCCACGATACCGTATTCATCTGCAACACGTTTGGTTGCTCGACGAAAAAGCACGCCTTGGACGCGACCGGAAACTAGTATATGAAGCTCTTGATGCATAGTGACTAGTATGCCATAAAAAATATATTTTGTGGATACACAATAATAGGCATTTGCATTAATTCCTAAAAAGGTATACGTTAGAGAGAAAAAATATTATGGCAACTCCATGGCTAATATTTACTTATTGGGAAGAAAGTTCGGAATCCAGTATTCAAGCACCAGTGTTTTCCTTGGACGGATTTGCAGCAAAAATAATAAACTCAGAAAAAATATACTCAATATTACCCTATCATGACTACTTCTATGAGGAAGAAATTATGGATCAGTTTGAGCCAGAGCAAATAATTGATAGAGTAGGTGAACTTATATCTGAAGTAGAAAATGATATATTTTTAATTATCTTGCCAATCGATAAATTTGACCCTGTACTTAATGTAGTTCGGAGAGAATTCTTTGACAATGAAGATAGGGTAAGTATAAATGATCTTTATTCAAATAGAATTTTAAATATTCATATTTGTAACAAATCAATCAACGGCAATGATTTTTTTGAAAAATACTTACTTGTTAAAATTGTGGAAACTAATCAATATACTATTTATCCTGTAAGATATTTTTTAGCTAATAATACTCATATTCCTCAAAAATTTTCTTCTGAGTTAACATCACCTGAAAATATAACTTTGTCCTAAACAGCGCATATGCGCTGTTTTCTGTTAGAGTGTTCTTGTTAATCCATACCTTGTAAATAAATCAATTTTTTGGTATTCTCCTACTGTCCAGTTTAATTCTGGTCAAGGGCTGCCCATAGCTGTTTTGGTAAATAACAGAATTGGGGCCATTGGAAGTTGAGTGAAGATAATAAGAAATATGTTTGGGCCCATAGCTCAGTTGGTAGAGCAGCGCTTTTGCAAAGCGAAGGTCAGGAGTTCGAATCTCCTTGGGTCCACAAAAGACACAAACATCTCGCCTGCGCGGGATTTTGTGCTTTTGGGGAAGGTCGGAAGTATATTTTCTCCCCAGAGAAAATGACTGAGCCAGGGTCGTGAAATTTTATCGAGACGGCGATAAAATTATTCCTGACCACAACACCAGTTTTACTTTCTCCCTAAAACCGAATCAATAGTATGCGTGATAAATTCTTGTATTGATGAACCCACGGGTTCAAATGATTTCGATAATGTCCCCCGTTCGTGCCAGACCGGCTGACTGTTAGCATGAGTAAAATGAAGTCCTTTTGGTGAGAGTATGAAGTGCAATTCACTATAATGTCGAAGTCCTAACTGCTCATACATTTTCTTGGCATGTTCAGCAATAATTTTCTGGTCAATAGATTCCAGTCTTGCTGGTGAGATTAATAATGATTCTTTCTCTTTGTATTCTACCGGCAAGAAGGCATATGTTCTCTCGTTGCGAAAATTATCTGCAACTACTATCGATAGTTTTCTGCCGGCAATATACTCTTCAACCAACATATCACCAGGCTCCTCGCTTAACATTTGTAAACTCGCGATAAGCTCAGGAACTGTTCGAGCGACAAAAGGCTGATTGATTGGATTGTATTTCATCGGCATGACGAGCCATGGTGGTGGCATACGTTTGAAAACAAACGATGCGGCTTCATCGATATAGGCATGACGATCAAGTTCATCTTGTGTTCGATAGTCAGGAATATGAACATCATCCGGCACGTGTATTCCTAGAGTATCTGCTTGGTTTTTCGCCATGCGCCGATGCGTCGCAATAGCATGTGAGAATGCTTGCTGTCCGACATACGGCAGGCCGGTTTGTTCGAGGGATTGCATGAGGCCATGATTAGTCTCATGTACTGCATTCCAGATAACATCAACACGTTTGGCTATATCTAGCATCGACGTACGCAATCCTCGAGTATGGTACCCATCAGTATCCAAGAGAATGTCATGTGGTTCAAATTTTGTTCGATCAATATGTGCTAATAATACACTCCCTGTCTCTAGGGATTCGTTAAATGAATCATCTGTGCCACCACGAATAATACCAACGCGAATCATATCTCTAGTATAGAGCAATAAATGAAATGCGAACAGGGCTATGATGGAAGAAAATTTTTCGATCGTTTCTTTTTATGAAAAGTAATTCCGAATCGGTGTGCCTCACTGTTTGCCAAAAGTATTGCTGCGTCTTTATTTTTAAATACTGTTTTCTCTCCGAGTATTTCGCGTGCTTTACCCGCCGAATTTTTTTTATTTACTTTGCCTGTAAAGTCAGAGAGAGATTCATTCAATAAACTCTCAGATGATAGATTGTCTGTATTTGTGTATAAAATTTTTGCGGGCTTATGACGATCATCCTTGACGACCGCTACGACTGGTATCGGGAACTGATATCTAGCGACGACTTGCTCTGCCACATTTTTCTGTGCGACTCCACCATCGACTACGATCAAATCCGGCATTCCCCACTCAGTATGCCGTAAGCGCCTCGAGAGTACTTCTTCCAAAGCTCCCGTGTCATTTGATCCACTCTGTGAGCGAATAATAAACTTGCGATACTCACTTGTATCCGCAATCCCGTTCGTAACGACAGTCATAACACCGACCATGTTTTTGCCGCTCATGTGCGCTATATCGTAGGCCTCAATGCGGAACTTAGTTGCATTCCCTTCTTGGGTATTTTCTTCTTTGATAAGTGAGACATCTCGAATATGCTCGAGTGCAAAAATCTGACTTTTCACCTTACTAGCTTTTTCGAACTCTTGCCGTTTGGCATACAACATCATGTCTTTGCGTAAGCTTTTTAATATTTGCTGTTTCTTGCCTTCGAGGAGAAGTGAAATGTTTTTGAGATTTTTCTTATAGGTCTCCTTGGCTTCTATAGTTGTGATCTCAGGCGTCAATCCTAACTGCCGATAAAATTCATAGTTATCAGGCTTGGCAGAACTGCGATCAATAAAAGGAAAAATTCGGCGAATAATCTTGAGCGCTTCCCGCAAAGCGAGACCTTGAGTATACGGGCCATAGAGTTTAGCAATTTTTGCATTTTCAAGTAGACCGATAGTTTCTCCAGCCTTGTATTTAGCGAGCTCATGACCGCGGATAAGAAGAATCTTCGGAAATACTTCTCGGGTAATAACAATGTAGTTCCAACTCCTGTCATCTTTCTCTCGAGTATTATAGTAGGGTTTGTACTTCTTGATGAGGTTGGCTTCAAGGATAAGTGCTTCGAGTACACTATCAGTTTGCTGAATACTGATTGTGTCAGCTTGGAAAACCATATCCACCAAAAGTGGTCCTCGAGTTGCTATCAAGTCCTTCATGAAATAGCTCCGTACGCGACTCGAAAGCGATGTCGCTTTCCCAATATAAAGAATCTTCTTTCCTTTTTTGAAAAAATACACACCAGGAATCTCTGGTAATTTTAATTTTTGGAATGCTTGGTAATTCATATTTGACAAGTATAGCGTATACGTGTAAAGTGAGCAAAAAAACATCATGGACACAGTGAAGATAGTATTTACAGAATTTGGACCTGACATAACAATGCGTTTTACAGGAGTAAGTGCTCGCGGAAAAATTGTCGATGCACTTAACGATAGTAAAAAAGTAGTTTTCTGTTTTACTGGCGTTGAAACAATAAGCGAATCTTTTGCAGATGAATGCTTTGCAAAATTGCTCACAATATTTCCTTTGGAATTTATAAAGGAAAACACTTCATATGAAGACGCAAATCCATTTATCAAAGAGGTGATCAAGAAAGCATTCGTGGAGCGGATACAAGGAGAAAGCGAATAATGCATGAGCAAGAAACCCTTGCTCTTTTTTTATGTTTTAAAACGTCTTCATTGACAAAAAAAGTTATTCGTAGTATTTTAAAGTTAAATACTGGGGAGCCAACACCGGATAAAAGTAGGCACTTTCAAAAAAATAAGTATGCTGATAGCTTCTGTTTCAAGGATTACGGTATTTCTTCTAAGAATGAAGATGTTTCTTTTGCGAAACGCTTTAAGAATACAAGTAATATTATTTGTTATTCTTTGCCTTGCTAAACCAGCTGTGTTCATTTTTCAAGGAGATAAATTACTCCAAGGAAAAACTGAGAACATGACATTCTGTATAGTTTTAGCAGGAATGTTGCAGCCGTTCTTTAGTTCACGACTCTTTGCAAGGTCATATAACAAATTTGCAAATGAATTCGTTTCCCTTGGGATGGCATGGATGCAACGAATTACTGCAGCTGTATTTGTTGTTGCATTCTTCATATTCATCTATGAACGAACTAGCCATAATCTACCAATTTGGTGGAAATATGACAATTACACAATAGGATTGCTTATTATTGAAGTTTTTTGTTTATTCATTTTTATTTCGATCACGAACCCAGTAGAGAAGATTCGTGAACGATGGCAAAAACTATTTGCTGATCCCGCCAAGGAAGGATATATGATGGCTGGCATAGCGCTCGCGGTGCAAATACCACTTGGCTTATCGATCATTGAATACGGACACCAAGGAATTCATCTCGGCACAATCATAATGGGATATGTTATTCCTATCGCAAGAATGCTCATGCTTATTAATGCGACAGCGATGAGTAGGGGTGTGAGTCTGAAAGTAGAAAGCACAAACCCAGCGAAAGTTGGACAAGGGATAGGAGACATAGTCTTCATTATTTGCTGGGTATTTGTGACTATACTTTATATCCTGTATCCATATCCATAGGACGTAAATAGAAAATCAAATACATGCGACCCAAAGTATATTGGGTCGCATTTTATTTTCTCTCTCCTCTAGAAGAGCTACGGACGGGCACGCAATACTTTCTTCAAATACCCCACAGTAAAGAGTACTTACTACGGGGCAAGCTTCCCTTACTTTTTGCGCAACACTTTTGCTAAGTATTTACCGGTGAAGGAATTTTTATTATTAGCGACTTCTTCAGGTGTACCACGAGCGACGATTTCTCCACCACCAGTGCCACCTTCGGGACCTATATCGATAATGTAATCAGCATTTTTGATAATATCCAAGTTATGTTCAATCAAAACAACCGTGTTGCCTTTCTGGATAAGTTTGTTCAAGACATGTAATAGATTTTGTACATCATCATAGTGTAGTCCGACAGTCGGTTCATCGAGTAAGTACATCGTTTTCTCGAGATGCGGCCGATAGAGTTCACTAGAGATTTTCACACGCTGGGCTTCTCCGCCTGAGAGTGTCGTTGCACTTTGACCGAGCTTCACATAACCGAGCCCTACATCCATGAGCGTTTGTACTCTGTCAGAGATAGCCGGAATATCCTCAAAGAATTTGAGCGCATCTTCTACAGTCATCTGCAACACTTCATAAATGTTTTTCTTTTTGTATTTGACAGTCAGTGTCTCTTTATCGAATCGTTTACCATTACACACATCACACGTCACATAGACTGTCGGCAAAAAATGCATTTCAACAGCAATCTCACCGTTACCTTCACAGGCTTCACAACGGCCGCCTTTGACATTAAAAGAGAACCGATTAGACTTCCACCCACGAAGTCGCGCTTCTTCGCTAGAGGCAAAAAGATCACGAATATGGGTAAAGGCACCTGTGTAGGTCGCGAGGTTCGACCGAGGCGTTCGACCGATTGCGGATTGATCAATCAATATCGCCCGTGATAAATATTCTGTACCAGTGACGCTCGTCGCATTAAATATTTTAGCAGTGCGATATTTACGCTCATAGCGGGCTTGGAGATTCTTGTAGAGAATCTCGTACATAAATGAGCTCTTGCCTGAGCCTGATACGCCCGTGATCGCTACCATACGACCGAGAGGAATCTCGACATTCATATTTTTAATATTGAAAACTTTACCGCCAGCGATTTTAATCGAGCCTTTGTCTTGCTCACGACGCTTCTCTGGAATCGTGACATGTTCTTCTCCGCGAAGATATGCCAATGTTCGAGATTTCGAAGGATTAGTCTTGGCATCAAGGAGTGGTGCTAAGTAGTCCGACACGATGACATTCCCACCGTGCACACCGGCCTTGGGACCGATGTCGACAATATAGTCTGACGCATAAATTGTGTCTTCATCATGTTCAACAATAATGATGGTGTTACCAAGATCACGCAGATTCTCAAGCGTTTTGATGAGGCGTTCATTGTCTCGCTGATGGAGCCCAATCGTCGGTTCATCGAGCACATAAAGTGCACCGACAAGCCGTGATCCGAGCTGTGATGCAAGCCTGATACGCTGTGATTCGCCACCTGATAGTGTGTTAGCCTTGCGATCAAGTGATAAATACTCGAGACCGACGTTCAAGAGGAATTCCAACCTCGCTTCGATTTCTTTGATAACGACTTTTGCGATTTCTTTCTCCTGTGGTGTGAGTTTGATATCGACAAAGAAATCCGCCGCTGCCTCGATCGAGTTTGAGGTAAGATTTACGATATTGATATCTTTCTTGTCGCTTGTTTTTAAATATACATGCAATGCTTCAGTACGAAGTCTCGCACCCTGGCAGGTATCACAAAGCTCAGTCCCGCCGAAATACTTTGTTCCGAGTCCATTACAATCCGGACACGCACCATACGGAGAATTAAATGAGAACAAGCGTGGCTCGATTTCTGGAAATGAAAAGCCATCACGGGGACATGAGAACTTGCTTGAGAGCAATGTTTCTTCTTCACCGATGCGTATTGTTACTAGTCCATCAGCTTCGAGCAGTGCTCGTTCTACTGCCTCAGAAAGTCGCATACGAGCATCAGCAGGACTATCACTAAACTCATGCATAAAGAGCGTATCAACAAGCACGTCGATATTGTGCTGTTTATATTTGGAGAGTTCTATTCGATCACGAAGCATGTGGATTTTGCCATCGAGACGGACTTTCTGGAATCCTTTACCCAAAAGATCATAGAGGAGCTGGTAATATTCACCTTTGCGACCTCGAACGAGCGGCGCATATATTTCAATCGGTGTCTCATTCCACTCAACACCCATGACTTTTTTCTTTGTTGTTTTTACTTTGCTTTTAGTACTTTTTGTATCCCCAACTCCATATTCTTCAACTTTACCTAAAATAAATGACAGTATCTCTTCTGGAGAAAGTTTGCGGATTTCATCACCACAGAGCGGACAATGTGGCCGACCTATGCGTGCATAGAGTACACGGAGGTAATCATAGATCTCAGTAATAGTGGCGACGGTTGAACGAGGATTGTTGGAGCGAGATTTCTGATCGATCGATATTGCCGGCGAGAGTCCCGTTATCTCGTCAACATCAGGTTTGGGCATTTGATTCAAGAATTGTCGTGCATATGCTGAAAGAGACTCAACATAGCGGCGCTGACCTTCGGCAAAGATTGTATCGAATGCAAGTGAGCTTTTGCCTGAACCGGACATACCAGTAATAACCACCATTTTGTTGCGTGGTAATTCAAGACTAATATTTTTCAGATTGTGCGTCCGTGCGCCTTTGATTATTATTTTCCCAGCTCCAAACGAATTTTCACTTTGTTTTGACATATAAATTTATTTTTGAGGTTAATCTCTTTTTTCACTTGTGCCGTAGCAAGTATGCTTTGCTTTGGGATAAACGTAACGTCACCCACCAATGTTGTATGGGGGTGTATATCTTTATTTGATTACCTAAATTATAGCATGGTAATTCATGATTGACAAAATATTATTAAAATGGCAATCTACGTACATTACATTCTTTGAAAAAGGTTTAGAGGTGACTATAGTTCCCTATGGGATTTATAGCCACTTCTAAACCAGACTATATGAGAAATCTCGGAATTACAGTTACGCTTAAACCACAAGAAGCTTGGCAACAGCCAATCATTTGCAAAATTACGGTCATCGAAACTCCCACAATAAAAACATTTAAATTTGAGTGTAAGTGTCCTCATTGTGAAAAAAAATTAAAAGAAATGTTGGAGCTCACATATAAGATCAGTAATGTTGATATTGTATACAATGATAATCTCATTGATAGAGAAATAATTGGTGAGAGAATTCAAAAAAAATTCAAGAAAATATATAGTGGATATTTATTTTATTGTGGTTCCACTATATGCAATACAAGGACACAAAATATAATTAACAGAGCACTATCAAGAAGCCCTGACTGTGCAATTAGTGCTTAATAAATTTTATAGTATGTATAGCTCAACTTTTTTTGGGCTATTTTTTATACTTCAGTGTTGACAAAATAAATGTATGTGATATTATACGACTAAATAAAAACATTTTTCCTATGGATTTAATAGCCATTTTGTCTCAAGAGGGACACTCAGGAATGCTGGAAGGCACTTGCAGAATACATTTTGAAGGTGATTATCTCAATGCAGAAGATTACTTCAAAAGAAATACTAATAGTGTTTACACAGAAGTTACATTTGCCTATGGCACAAAAGGCCTTGGCAGATATAACGTAGAATTTTTTGGCTTTAACGATACTATTGATGGAAATATCAGAAGTCTTGATTCAAAAAAAGAATGTTTAATAAGCATTATTGCGGTAGATGGAGACTTCTGTAAGTTTAAAGCAATTCTTAGTAGTAAATAAATAACGTATATTCTTTAAAAGCGACCTATCTGCGGGATCGCTTTTTATTTTTTCTTTGGTTCCAATCTTCCTTTTAATACTACTATTTCGTCTCTCAAGATAGCCGCCGTTTCGAAATCGAGTTCTTTGACTGCCCTGTTCATATCTTTCTCTTTGAGTTTAATTATTTTCTCATACACACTCTTCTCGCGCTCTTCATCAGAGAGCTTCAAGATTTTACCCTTTTCTTTCTTGGTTATTGCGGCATTAGCTTTGGTAAATACTTCCATGTCGATCGAGAGTTCTGCGTTGACTGCTTTGGCATGATCACTTTCGAGCTCAGCAGTTATGTCTTTGATCTGCTTTTTGATTGTGGCAGGCGTAATACCATGTTTTTTATTGTACGCGATCTGTATGTCTCGACGACGATTGGTCTCACCTATTGCTCGTTCCATCGAGCCTGTCATCGTATCTGCATAGAGGATAACCCGCCCGAGCACATTCCTGGCTGCACGGCCGATAGTTTGGATAAGCGAAGTTTCGCTTCGAAGGAAACCTTCCTTATCAGCATCGAGCACTCCGATGAGCTCGACTTCTGGCAAATCAAGTCCTTCGCGAAGCAAATTGACGCCAACCAAGCAATCAAATTCCCCACGGCGAAATGACGTCAAAATCTTGATGCGATCGATCGTCTTAATATCGCTATGGAGGTATTCAGACTTCATATTGCGCTCTTTGAGGTAGGCTGCCAAATCTTCTGCCATTTTCTTGGTGAGTGTCGTCGCAAGTACTCTACCACCACCTCGGATAGTACTTTCTGCCTCTAGAATAAAATCCTGCACTTGGCCCTTATAGTCACCTTTGGGAATAATTGGCTTGAGAGATATTTCTGGATCGATGAGTCCCGTCGGTCGAATAATTTGCTCGACAATTTGCTCACTGTGCGTACGTTCAAATACACTTGGAGTTGCAGATGTATAGATTACCTGCCCAATGCGCTCTTCAAATTCTGGGAATTTAAGTGGTCGGTTATCTTGAGCCGATGGTAAACGGAAGCCGAATTCGACAAGCGTTTTCTTTCGAGATGCGTCACCAGCAAACATACCTTGGAGCTGTGGTACGGTCACGTGGGATTCATCGATCACAGTTAAGAAATTCGCTTTACCATCAGCAGTCTTTGGGAAATATGATAACAGTGTCTCAGGCGGTTCCCCAGCACATTTGCCAGAGAGATGTCGTGAGTAATTCTCAATGCCAGAACAATAACCGATTTCTTTGATCATAGCGAGATCATACGTTGTACGACGCTTGATTCGTTCTGCTTCGAGTAGCTTGCCTTCTTTTTCAAAAAGTTTGAGTTGCTCTTTGAGTTCAGTTTTGATGGCTCGTACTGCTTTATCAACTTTGTTCTTATCGGTCAAGAAATGCTTCGCTGGGAAAATAAAAATACTTTCTGGTTCTGCCAAAATTTCTGAAGTTACTGGATCGATTTTCAAGATCTTCGTCACACTACCGCCCATAATTTCAATGCTTAATACATACGTATCAGACACCGGCATAATCTCAACTTTGTTACCGAGTGCACGGAATTGTCCTGATTCGAGATCAGCATTGGTGCGAGTAAAATGGACAGAAATAAGATTAGACAGGAGATCGTGGCGATCCATTTTCATACCTACAGTGACTTGGAGATTTGTTTCTCGATATTCTTCTGGAGAACCGAGACCATAAATACATGAGACTGATGCCACAATAATGACATCTTTCCTCATGAGCAATGACTGCGTCGATGCATGACGAAGCCGATCGATCTCTTTGTTGATCGATGCATCTTTTTCTATGTAGGTGTCGGTTACAGGCATGTACGCCTCCGGCTGGTAGTAGTCATAGTAGGAGACAAAGTAATGCACAGCGTGATCTGGGAAAAATTCTCTGTATTCTTGAGCGAGTTGCGCAGCCAACGTTTTATTGTGCGCAATGACCAACGTCGGCTTATCATTTTGCGCTATGACGTTCGCTATCGTAAAGGTCTTGCCTGTTGCCGTCGCACCTAACAGGGTCTGTTTTTTTAAGCCTTTTTTGAGACCCTGGACAAGTTCTTTGATCGCTTGTGGCTGATCACCAGCTGGTTTGTATTCACTTTGTAGCTTGAAAATTGACATAACAGTTTATTCTACAATATTTTAAGAAAATAAAAAAGCCGAGACATTGAAAGTACACCGAAAATCGTTATTATAGAATCATGATTACTTTTTCTCATGATCCTCAAATATTCCATAGTTTTCTCTTTCCTAGTAGCAAAGACCCATACTTCAAAAAAATAAGGTCACAAAACCCTTTTTTATTCATTAGCGAAAATGAGCTTCAAAAGACAGAGATCATTGCCCGATATGTTCATCAATTATGGGAACATGATGGCAGTCATCAATCAGAAAACCCAGACCCCTATTTTATTGTAGAACAAGCGAAAAAAGGAGAGAATTTCCGATGTGTGGAGTATGCAACCGTTACCTGTGCAATACTGTGGGCATATGGAATTGCTAATAGAGTCATCCGACTACGGACAAAGGATTCAGAAACAAGACTACGAGGAGCCGGTCATGTTGTTAATGAAGTATGGATGCAGGATACTCAATCCTGGGCAATGCTTGATGTCCAAGCTGGTTTTTTATTCAAATTAGGTAATATATTACTTTCATCTGTTGGAGTTCTTAATGCCTTACAGCAAAATAAATCTATAGAAATTATCTCAATCGGACATGAAGAGATACCACCTATAATTGCTGAGAAATATCTTGACTGGATTCTTCAATATCTTTTTTACTTCACAACACCTATTGTGCAAATATTTCCCATCGTGAGTGGGAAAACTGAAAATGATTTAATTCTAGTTCCACTAGGCGCACAAAATCCTAAAATATTCCAACAAACTTTGTTTATCCATGGGATATATACTCATAATATTAACGATTTCTATCAGAAATTAAACTAAATTTCAGTTTTTATAATTTCTAAGAAATTTTTCTTTAAGTTCAAAAAACGTATCATTCAAAATTGCCTCTCGCATCGAATCAACGAGATGCACGATAAAGTAAAGGTTATGAATCGAAGCGAGCGTACCAGCAAGCATTTCCTTGCCGTGAAAAAGATGGGCTACATACGCCCGTGTGTAGTTTTGACATGTGTAACAGCCGCAACCTTCTTCGATCGGTGTATAGTCAGTGCGATATTTTGTATTCGTAATGCTAATTTTGCCGTACTTGGTATAGATCGTGCCATTGCGGCCAAGACGAGTCGGCAGAACACAGTCGAAAAGATCAACGCCATTTTCGACACCCATAAAGAGATCTTCTGGTTCACCAATACCGAGCAAGTGGCGAGGTTTCTCTTCGTGCAGTACTTCATTTACCCATTTGACGGCAGTTTCCATATCTTCCTTGGCGAAAGAGCCACCGATACCAAAACCATCAAATGACTTACCATCAACTTCCATGGTGCTAATAATTTCTGCCGATTTTTTACGTAAACTTTCTTCCCTGCCACCTTGGACAATACCAAAAAGTGCTTGGGGATGTGGGTTCAAACTTAGTACAGACGAATGGTCTGGCCCCACTACGTGGGGAGACCCGAGGACCTGAGTATGGACTAAGTTTGAACCCATTAAAATTTTTCCTTCTTCTAATTTCTTATGTTCTTCCAAGCTCCGCTTCGCCCACGCGTGCGTTCGATCGAGAGCTTCTTCTTGGTATTGTATATTTTCAGTTGGTGATGTGCATTCATCAAATGCAAATATAATATCAGCACCCAAGTTATGTTGGATTTGGATAGATTTTTCAGGTGTAATGTAATGCAGGCTACCGTCGAGGTGCGACTTGAACGACACGCCATCTTGTCCGATATTAGCAAGCCTCGGTGCATCAGAGTCATCAAATCGTTCCGGGATCATGAGAGATGGATCAGTAATTTTGACAACTTTTGAAATATCTTTACCATATGCTGCGCCGAGCGAAAAAACTTGAAAACCACCCGAGTCCGTCATGGTTGGACCTTGCCAATGCATGAATTTCCCAAGACCGCCTGCATCTCGTACGATCTCATCACCGGGCTGTAAATAAAGATGGTACGTGTTGGCGAGTACTACTTGCGCACCAGCTAATGCAACTTGTTCTGGGTTAAGAGATTTGACAGTTGCCTTGGTGCCAACAGTAACAAAGGCAGGAGTTTTGATACTGCCATGTGGGGTTTCGAGAATTCCTACTCTCCCAAGCGTTCCCTTTAATTTTTGTTCAATCGTGAATTTAAATGCCATTAGTGCTTTGCTCTACTTCTACTAAATTTAAATGTTGTATATTAACAGGACTCGTCAAAAGCACTTTCTGAAATGGATCCCGCAAATCAGAAATGATACTACCAACTATCGCGACTGGCTCAATCGCAAACCCTGGCATATAGACAACATCATTTTCCATAATCGCAATATCACGCTGGAGGGTCAATTCAAAATTTCCTCCACCCCGACCGACGAGATCCCCAGCAAGATTACTACCTGCAAGGACGATAGGTGTTATTTGCCCTGCGGCCGAGAACAACGTAACCCTCGATGTTTGTGAGAAAACATCTTGTATACGACCGATAGGTATATTGCCATACGCAAATACGAGTGCACCCTTTGTTATGCCATGCTTATTGCCAACATCTATCACTAGTGTGTCATAAGGCGTACGATTTGGCTTTGCTAAAATTGCACTGACTATGAGGTTTTGCTCTTCACTTTTTCTACCAAGTATTTCCTGTAATTGCTTATTCTGCGCAGTTAGTGCCTGCATATCAAACAAGAGCGCATTGGCTTCATCATTTTTTTCGCGCAATGAAATAATCTCATCATGCAATACTTTTTTTGTTTTAAATGCATTAGTACTATTTGAAAAGCTATTTTCGATACCTGTTTGCATCTGCCAAAAAGGCTTAGCAATCTTCATAAATATTCCCCCGAACACATGACCGAGCGACGTCGTGATAATAATAAAAAGAAAAAAAATGCCTACACAAAGACTGGCAATGATAGTTTGTTTTTCTTTTCTCCTTTTATCGAGGCGGTAGTTCATCTTTTTCTATATTGACCAGTACTTCTTTATAAAATTCCAAATTATCCAAAACGATACCTGCTCCGATAGCGACAGCTGAGAGCGGATCTTGTGCAACATAGACAGGTATCTTGAGCATGTTCTGTAAGAGTGTATCGAGGCCTTGGATAAGTGCCCCACCACCAACAATCACAATGCCGCGATGCATAATATCAGAGAGAACTTCAGGGGGTGTGGTTTCGAGTACTTCTTTGACACCATCGATAAGAATGCGAATCGAGTGACCGATGGCTTCACGCACATCACCGTCAGTCACGAGCACTTCTCGTGGTAACCCTGTCACGAGATCTCGTCCACGAACTTCTA